>JAGQUI010000294.1 GCA_020438595.1 Propionibacteriaceae bacterium
GATCACCCGGGGCCCTTCGTGACGCCCCGCTCGTCCCTCGCGGGGCTCCTCAGGGACCGGGGAGGAGGAGGCCCGCTGCTCCTCAGGGACCGGGGAGGAGGAGGCCCGCTGCTCCTCAAGGACCGGGGAGGAGGAGGCCCACTGCTCCTCCGGGGCCGCTCCACCCCCACCGCTCCCTGAGGAGCCGGCGGTGAGGAACGAACCGCCGGCGTCACGAAGGGCGCAGGCGAGCGCGACCAGGACGTCGGCGTGCAGCGGCTCGGCCGGGGCGCCGACCTCCTTCGTGCGGTCGAGGACGGCGATCGAGGTGACCGTCGGCGGCAGCGCGGCGAGGAACGCCTCGACCGGGAACGGCCGGTACAGCCGGACGGTGACCAGGCCCACCTTCTCGCCGCGGCGCACCAGCTCGTCCACGGTCTCGGCCAGGCAGCCGGCCGCCGAACCCATCGCGACCACGACCCGGTCCGCGTCGGGCGCGCCGTGGTAGTCCACCAGCGAGTACCGCCGCCCGGTGCGCGCGGCCAGCTCGTCGAACACCTCGCCGACCACACCGGGCACCGCGAAGTGGAACGGGTTGGCCGCCTCCGCCGCCTGGAACCAGGTGTCCGGGTTCGCCGCCGCGCCGCGGAGCACCGGCGCGTCCGGGGTGAGCCCGCGCTCGCGGTGGGCCAGCACGTCCTCCTCGCGCACCAGCGCGCGCAGGTCGGCCTCGGACAGCAGCTCGATCGTGTTCACCTCGTGGCTGGTCCGGAAGCCGTCGAAGAAGTGCACGAACGGCACCCGCGAGCGCAGGGTCGCCGCGTGCGCGACCAGGGCGAAGTCGTGCGCCTCCTGCACGCTGGACGCGCACAGCATCGCCCAGCCCGTGGCGCGGGCGGCCATCACGTCGGACTGGTCGCCGAAGATGCTCAGCGCGTGCGTGGCCACCGTCCGCGCGGCGACGTGGATCACCGCGGGGGTGAGCTCGCCGGCGATCTTGTACATGTTCGGCAGCATCAGCAGCAGGCCCTGGGACGCGGTGAACGTCGAACCCAGCGTGCCCTTGGTGACCGCGCCGTGCAGCGCCCCTGCCGCCCCGGCCTCGGACTGCAGCTCCACCACCTCGGGCACCGCGCCCCACAGGTTGGTGCGACCGTCGGCCGACCACGCGTCCGCCGACTCCCCCATCGCCGAGGACGGGGTGATCGGGTAGATCGCGATCACCTCGCTGAGCGCGTGCGCCACCCGCGCGGCCGCCTCGTTGCCGTCCAGCGTCGCCCGGGCGGCGCGGGGCCCAGCAATCGTTGCGGGAGTCATTGGGCCATTGTGTCCCGTCACAAGGGCTGGCGTCCGACGGTCCCGACGATCCCGGCGCGATACTCGGCGCTGCTGAACTTGTTGTACTCCGCCTGCGCCGCCTCGATCCGCTTCGGCACGTCGAGGCGCTCGGACGGCTCCTCGTTGCCCGGGGTCGAGATGAACTTCTGCAGCCCCTTCAGCCCCGCGTCCGCGCGGGTGGCGGCGGCGTGCTGCTTGGCGTCGAGCCGGGCGGCGTACCAGTCGGCGCCGATCACGGCCTCCCGGGTGAACAACGCCCGGAACTCGGGCGTCTCCAGCGTCCAGCCCTCCGCGGAGCGGCCGTGGGCCATGATCTCCAGCAGCGCCCGCAGCGGCGGGACCGCCAGCTCGATCGTGCCGTCGTCGAAGTACGACTTCGCGACCCGCTGGTGGGTGGTCACGATGACATCGACCGATTCGGCGAAGATCGCCTCGTCCTGCAGCTCGGGCCGCAGCATCCCCTCGGTGAACACCGCGTGCGGGTGCAGGAAGATCCGGCCGAAGTACTTGCGGGCGAACGCCTGGGTCATCCGGTAGCCGAGCCGGCTGGCCAGCACGGTGCGTCCCTCGAACTCGAAGTCCTCGATCCGCTCCAGCGCGCCCTCGGCGACCAGGTTGGCCGCGGTGCGCTCGGCCGGGGTCATCCGGCTGAACACCTCGGGCACCAGCATCGAGATGTCGTGGTCGACCCGGACGTGCGGGCCCACGTAGCCGGCGCAGGACACCCAGCCGTCGTAGCCGGTGAGCGCGAACGACAGGAACGCAGCGTTCAGGTCCAGGACGGCGGGCATCGCGTTGAACGGGCCCTTCGTCATCGCGCCCTCCGAGCCGGCGCCCGTGGTGGACGGCGACTTGCCGGTCATCGAGGAGATGAACTCGGCGAACAGCTCGGGCAGCTCCATGTAGTGCAGCGGGTTGTAGGAGCACAGCGGCGGCACCGGCCCGTCGGGCGGGTTGTTCCGGCGCCCGGCCGCGACGATGTCCACCGGCAGCGGCAGCGGCTGGTGCGACGGCAGCTTCCGGACCAGGTGGGACGCCAGGTCCGCGACCGCGGTCGCCTCCGCGTTGGTCCGGTCGGGACGCTTCTGCAGGTAGCGCGGGTTCTTGCTCGGCGTGCCGTCCACCAGGCGCGGGTTCGCCGACGACACGAAAAACGTCGGGGAGGCGTCCGGGTCGGAGTCGGCGAAGTCGCTGATCAGCGTGCGCATCGGCTCGGTGAACTGGCTGAACGCCACCGCGTCGTCGCGCATCGCGACCGCGTCCGCGTGGGTGAGCGGGGCGAAGTTCGACAGGAACGTGTCCGGGCCGGCGATGTCCAGTTCGGCCTGCTTGTCGTAGCCGCGGTGGATGGCGTCGTCGGGACGCTGGAACAGCAGCTCCTCGCAGTTCTCCACCAGCTTGTACGAGCGGAACGGGTCGAGGCCGAGCATGTGGCCGCTGATCACGGTGGAGGCGGTGATGTCGTCCTCGGTCTGCACCTTCACGGCCGGGTTGAAGTCGTGCCGCAGCCCGAACAGGCGCCAGGAGCCGTCGGCGTCGAAGCCGACCCGCAGCATGTTCACCATGATCTTGTCGCCGTCCAGGCGCAGGTTGATCCCGCGGCGGCCGTTGATGATGCCCACGGTGAAGTGGCTGCGCCAGTCCGCGCCCCACTCGGGACGGTAGAACCGCTTCACGACATAGACGAGCTCGCGGATGTGCTGCGGGATCGACTCCAGCCACTCGTTGTAGGCGGGTGTGAACTCCGCGCCGGGGGTGAGCAGCTTGATCACGCTGCCGATCGAGCGGTCGGTGGCGAGCAGGCCACGCTGGTCGGTGCACAGCGCCCGGTCGGCGAACCGGTCGCAGAAGTCGCGGTCGAGGATCGCGGCCACCGCGTCCATGTCGGCGTCGTAGTCGGGTGAGTAGGCGTTGCCGAAGATGAACGCGTCCGTGATCGCCTTGGAGATCTCGGACTTGCCGCCGCCGGAGACGGTGGCGGGCTTGTGGCAGCTGGTCGCCATCGGCACGGTGCCCCGCAGGCTCCACTGGGTGCGGTCGGCCGGCTGCTGCAGCATCCGCACCTGGTAGCCGTCCGGGGTGAGGTAGTGCTTGTCGGCGCGCAGCGGGATGGACGCCTCGCTGCCGTTCGGGTTCGTCCACGTGACCAGGCCCGTGCGCAGGGAGAAGTGCGCCTCCATCGGCACGAGCACGATGTGCGGCTGCTCGCCGTCGATCGCGTGGCCCTCCGGCTGCAGGTGGAACCGGTCCGGGTCGCGGCCGAGCACGTCGTAGAGGTGGTAGGCCTCCTCGCTGCGCGGGCTGACCGTGTACTCCTGGCCGAGGTTGTAGCTGGGGAAGACCAGGGCGCCGCCGGCGTGCTCCTCCTCCGCGTTGCCGAAGAGGTTCGCCGAGTAGCTGATCTGGGTCTTGATCTCCTTCTTGCAGTAACCGAAGTAGTTGTCCGCGATCACGGTGACGATCACCCCGCGGGCGTCCCGCGCGCACGCCTTGAACGCCTGGCCGCCGTTGTAGCACTCGTCCTCGTGCTCCCAGCACATGCCGTCGCGCTTCTGCCGCTCGGTCGCCTCGCTGACATGCGGCAGGCCGAGCGACTTCTTCGTGACCTTGGTCAGGTGCGGGGCGAGGATGATCGCGCCGGTGTGCCCGGTCCAGGTCTCCGGCGCCAGCGAGGCGTCGTGCTCGGGCAGGTAGGGGTCGCCGCCGTTGCCGAAGATGCCCTCCACGAAGTCGAGGTT
>JAGQUI010000295.1 GCA_020438595.1 Propionibacteriaceae bacterium
CGTAAGCCTGTCCGGCGTTCATCACTCCTCACCCCTCACCGCGGCGTCGATCTCGTCGAGCAGGAGGACGGTCTGGCAGGGGTAGTCGGTGTGGTGCGATGTGTGCCCACTCAGGTCGGAGCAGGCGAGGCAGTAGACATAGCGGTCCACATCTCCCCAGCAGCCACACTCGCGCTCGCCCGCCTTGCCGCCGCAGACCTCGCACGGCTCTTCGGCGCGAACTCCGTCCTTCCATGAGAACGTCAGGTGGACGGGCCGGTGCAGCGCCCTCACCTGCTGGGTGACGGCGGGCACGATCACCGACATGGCGGCGGCGGCACCCTGCAAGTACGCCTCTTGCAGCGGCCCACGGGCGCGCTCCCAACTCACCACAGATCCGTAGACCCTCCGGAACTCTGCCCGCGCTGCCGCCTCCCGGACCTGGGGCACGTCGAAGTCAGGCATGGTCGGACTCCCGGATCGCGGCTGCAACGTCGAGGAGCCCGTACGCGATGGCCACGCCGATCTCGAGGAACGCGGCGTTCCATGCCTGCCGGGTCGGCAACTCGGCCGAGTTCTCGTCGTCGGCGAGGATCCCGGCGGCCGCGTCCATCATCGGCTCGGCCAGCTGCAGGCTCGCCTCTGCGGCGTCCTGCGCGAGGGTCAGACGCAGCGCCTGCGCCCGCACCTCGGCGTCGTGGGCGGTGAGCGCCGCATCGAACTCGCGCAGCACTTCGGCGGTCGGCATCGGCGTAGCGCGGTCATCCGGCACCCAATGGGTCTCGACGTGCCCCAGCCGTGAAGCGAGCGCCGCGATGATCTGCCGCACATCCTCGCTCGGCGCTGCCCGCTGGGGCAGCAGGGCGAGGATGGCGCGGGCGAGTTCGAGCGGGCTGACGCCGATCCCTGAGCCCTCCCACGGATACCTCGGGGCTACGGTGTGGGCCTTGAGGAACCGCTCGATCTCGGCCGCCACCTGCTCCTCAGTCGGCTTGGTGCGGGCAGGGGCGTCCGGACGGTAGAGGACGGTGAATGCCCAATCCTCGGCCATCTCTGCGCTCGTGTAGCCATGCTCGGCTGCGAAAGTCCACCACAGCCCG
Organism: Propionibacteriaceae bacterium; assembly: GCA_020438595.1. The sequence goes on from JAGQUI010000295.1 coordinate 1,080, forward strand.
CCCGTGCCATAGAGCCAGAAGCTATTCGGCGCGGTAGGGTCATCACAGACCTGAACGATGGTCCCTGCGGGCAGCGCGTCGAGTTCGGCGGCTGTGCTGATCTGGTCGCTCACAGCGCACCCCCGAACAGCCCGGCCAGCCACGACAGGCCAGCGGACCCCCACAGGCCCAGCGCCACGATCCACGCGAGGGTGATGGCCAGCAGCAGCACGTAAGCAACCCGCCAGGACAGCGGCGTCGGTGCGGGGCGCGTGCGGGTCGGGACGGGCTCGGGGATCATGCGTCGCCCCTCGCAGCGATCCGCTCGCAAAACCTGCACAGGGGAAGCGCGGCGTACTCGACCGGCCTACCGCCGTAGCCTTGGACTCTCTTGGCATGCCGCTCGAAACCGTCGCCGTACGCCCGCCCGCACAGTGACACGTACTGATTGATCGACCTCTTCGGGTCAGTCTCCTGACCTACATAGTGCCGCCGGGTGGCGTACCAGTTGACCATTTCCTGCATTGCTCTCTCCTTCGTTTGGGTGCCCGGGCTCGCCCCCCGATGAGCCCGGGCGGGGGATGCCGCTACTCGTCGCCCCCCGGGACGGGTGCGGCAGGGATGTTGGGGCCGGCGAAGTCGTCGGCGGTGACCACGATTTCGGGTAGCAGGTCGGAGGCGTCCACCCCGTCGCGGCTGATGCTGGTGAACCAGACGCCCATGTCGGCTACCTGCTGCGGGCCCCACTGGCCCCGCGGCTTGCCGATCTTCGACTCCAGGCGCTCGACGTTCACGCCGATGCCCTTGAATGCCGCGATGGCGTCACTGAGGCGCTTCTCGATCGGCGCTCCGTCGCCGTTCTTCAACGTCGCGTGGCACAGGTTCTGGGCCTCCTCGACGAAGTCGGACGGCAGGACGGTGAAGATTGCCTCACGGACGGCCCGGGCGCCGACATTCTGGTTGTTCAGATAGATGTCGCCGAGGTCGGTCAGCGCCTCGCGGTTCTTGTTCTTCATCCGAGCGTGCGGAACCTGGAACGTGCGCGAGGACCGGACGTTGGTCTGCTGGTCCCAGGCGTACGCCTGCACCTCGGACATGCCGACGTCGTCATCGCGGGACAGTTCACGCACTCCGTAGTCGATGTTCCCCCAGATGCGGGCCAGCTCGCGGGCGAGGTGGACAGACGGGCCGTTGCCACGGTTCGGCACGGCGTAGAACGCCCTCTCGGCCAACCTGAGCCGGCCGCAGGACTGGCGCATCTCGGCCCACGCCCGCTGCATGTCGCGGGGGAACTGGAGAGCGACGGTGACCGCGGCCTGCACTTCGGCGACGGCGCGGGACTGCTCCACCATCGTCGTCTGCGTGACGCGCTTCTGCGGGGTCTGGGGCATGAACTGTTCGATGTCGTTTCTGGGCATGGGGCTACTCGCTTTCGAGGACTTCACGGATGAGCCACGGGGCGAGCCGCGACACGGCGACGCCGTCGTGGTAGCCGGGCCAGCGGCCCGACTCTCGGCACTGGATGTAGGTCTGGATTGCGCGGTCGTTCAGGATCTGGCCGACGCGCATCGAGTCGGCGTCGAGCTGGATTACCTGCGGCAGGTAGGGCGGCTTCTTCTCCTGCACCACGAACACGAACACAGTCCGGTCGTCGGCGTAGCCGAGCGTCCGCAGTCCCCTCAGGTACCAGTCGGCGGACTGGGCATAGCCGTACTCGGTGGCTGAGGTGCGGCCGAAGTCGGCCGGGTTGGCCGTGTAGGCGCTCTTGAGGTCAGGGATCACCAGCCGGCCCTTGCGCGGGTTCGGGAGCCAGTCGACCCGACCCCTTCCCCAGACGCCTTCGATATCGCGCCAGAAGAACGACTGTTCGGACTTCCCATTACTCAGAGCGGCCTTGGCGATGGGGTCGGCGTGGAGGATCTCCACCATCGCCCGAACCTCCGCCAGGCGCTCAGACAGGATCGGCGTACGCCCCGCCTTCCGAGCCCAGTCGCGCTCATCCTGCGCGGCCTTGGTGCGCCACGAATCTGCCTTCACCTCGACTATCGCGGGGCCTTCGCCAAGCGCCAGCGTGTGGTACGCCTGCCCGATATCCATTCCCTCGGTGACATCGCGCTCAACCGGGTGGTCAGTGTTCCAGCGGTACTTCGCCGGACAGGATGGCGGGGTGAGCCACTTCGCCCCGGTGGACGACAGGGAGCCCTCGGGGACCGGGTCGGCGTGGTAGTCGAAGTGACTCATCCCGTCCACGACCGAGGGCTCGAGGATGGCCCTGCGCAGGCTCTTGACCTGGACTCCGACCCACGAGTTCTGCTGCCGGACGAGGATGTCGTCAAGCCAGAGCTCGCCAGCCTCGTTCTGAGTGAGCACGCCAGTCTGTTCGACTCCGAACGCGGTCACGATGGACACGGCCTGCCCGGCCTCGAGAGCGTCGACATGCGGCCATCTCTCGCCGCTGCTGTGGCTCATGCCCAGGCCGCCGTATCGAGCGCGCTCTGAGCCTCGCAGATGGGGTCTGAGCACTGGTGGATAGAGCCGCGGTGGGTGAGCCGGTGGCGGTCGTTGATGGCTGCGATCAGGACTTCGGCGAGGCGCTCCTGAATCTCCTGCCGGTTCTCGCGGGGCCGCAGGTTCACGACGCCGGTCGCGTGGGTGGCCTTCACTGCCCGACCTCCGTGTGCAGCGCCGCCCAGAGGCATAGCGCGATCCCGGCGACGATGGCGAGGCTGGTGGGCAGCAGCACGCCGAGCAGGAGGGCTGCGGCTCCGAACTTGACGAAGATCATCGGACGACCTCCATCCGCATCTCGCTGCTGATGTGGTAGTCACCGTGGAACATGCCGATGAGCTTCAGGCCGCGCCAGGTACCGAACCGCTCCTCGAAGACGAGCCAGCCCGGATCGGTCTCGAACCACTTGTCGTGCACGATGACCTTGCAGCCATGGTTCGGGGGCTTCACAGCAGGCCCGCCTCTCGGGCGGCAGCGAGGGCAGCGCGG
>JAGQUI010000296.1 GCA_020438595.1 Propionibacteriaceae bacterium
CAGCGCTACGGCACGCCCTGCTCCGCCTGGGGCTTCAAGCGCGCCCACGGCTGGTACTGACGCAGACGCTCCCGAAATTCGAGAACGCTCCCGAAATTTCGGGAGCGTTCTCGAATTTCGGGAGCGTCTGTGGAAACCGCGGCCCGGGTCGGGCTCAGCTCACTGGTGCGGCTCGACCGGCGGGACGATGCCGTCCTCGATCGCGCGCCGGAAGAGGTCGAGCTTGCTCGCCGCGGGCCGGTTCACGTTCGTGTACTTCACCCTGATCCGCTTCAGGTACTCCTTGACGCTGTTCTCGGTGATGGTCAGGCGGGCCGCCACCTCCGGCACCTCGAAGCCGCCGGCGTACAGCGCGAGCACCTCGCGCTCCCGTGGCCCCAGGTTCGCCGCGACGTAGGACGCGTCGCCCTCGATGGCGGCGAGGATCTCCTGGCTGATCACGACCTGGCCGTCGGCCACGGCCTCGATCGAGGCGATCGTCACCGCGATCGGCTCAGCCTTGCGGCACACGCCGGCGGCACCACCGGCGAGGGCGCGGCGCAGCAGCCGGACGTTGTCGGCGATCGAGTAGACGAGCACCTTGTAGCCCGCGTCGATCAGGGACTCGGTGTTGTCGAGCGGGTCCGAGCCGTCGTCGAGCTGCAGGTCGAGCAGCACCACATCGGCTTCGACGGACTTCCCAAGGAACTCGGGCACGGTGCCGGCCCCGTCCACCAGGGTCACCTCGTGGCCGGGGTGGTTCTGCAGCGCCACGGACATGCCGAGGCGGATGGCTTCATGGTCGTCTATGACTGCGGTATTGATCATCGGGCATCAGCCTAACGTGTACTGACCCGACCGCTGGCGTCGAGTCCGATCAATTCGCTGCTTCCATCCTCGCGCACCGCCAGCACGGTGACGACATCCTCGTATCCCTCGGGGGCGGCCCGGGCCACGACCCGCTTCGTGCTCGAGTCGGTGAGCAGGCGTCCGAGGTGTTGGGTGAGCGCGGCGCGGACATCCTCCGGCAGCCGGGTGCCGCGGCTGTCGACCAGCCGGACGTCCACCCCTCGGCCACGGGCGACCTCGATCGCGTCGGAGGTGAGCTCGGTGACCAGGTTGCCCGCGCGCATCGCGTCCCGCAGCCGGCTCTCCTGGGACAGGCAGGCCGCCTGTTCGTCGGCGCTGAGCTCGTAGTCGGGATCCGCGATCCGGTTCAGCAGCGGCCCCACCTGGGCGCGGAGCTGGGTCAGCCAGACGTCCCTCAACACGAGCTTGGAGAAGCTCTGTGCGATCGCCTTGTTGGCCGCGGCCGACGAACGCCTGGACGCGTTGATCCGGTCGGTCAGGTCGATCAGCCAGGCCTGCAACAGCTGGGCCACGAGCATCCACGCGAACGGGCTGAACCCGACCCGCAGCGCGTCGCCCACGCCCAGGTCGTGGGTGATCGCCCAATAGGCCGAGATCACCGCGTACAGGCCGACGCCGGTCCAGGCGACCCGCTCCTGCCCGCGCACGAGGATGGCGACGAGCAGCACCATCACCACACTGCTGTGCCAGGTGGCGTAGCCCGGCCAGTGGCCGTCCGGCAGCACGGCCTGCACCATCAACGTCACGATGAGCAGGATCACCGTGACCAGGATGGCGTCGGTGAGCCGCATCGGGTTCCGGTCGGTGTCCCGCAGGGTGAGCCAGGTCGCGACCGCAGCCAGCCCCTGGGCGATGAACACCGGCCAGATCGCCGTGACCTGGTCGAGGCTCGTCCAGCCGAGCAGGAACTGCAGGCCGACCAGCACCCAGACCAGCCGCACGAGCAGCGGGCGGGACAGGTCGGGGATGTCGGCGAGCACGCGACCGGCGCGGCGCCGCTTCGGCTGCTCCGACTCCCCCGTCGCGGAGTTGTCCGGCGCCCAGCTCAGGTTGACCGTGGTGCCCTGGCCGGGCGAGGAGTGGATCTCCGCCGTGCCGCCGATGGCCCACATGCGGTAGACCACCGAGACCTGGAGACCCAGCCGGCGCTTGGGCACCAGGTCGGGGTTGAAGCCCACGCCGTTGTCGGAGACCGCGATCATGATCGCGCCCTTCTCCGGGCTGGTCAGCCGCACCTCGACCTCGGTCGCCTTCGAGTGCTTGGCCACGTTCAGGGCCACCTCGCGCACGACCATTCCCAGGGTGCTGGCGACCTGCTGCGGCACGGCGAGGCTCTCCACCTCGGAGACGAACTTCGTCTGCGGCACGAGGGCGCTGACCACGTCGGTGACCAGCCAGGTGAGCTGGTCGCCGGTGACCGGGAGCCGGGCCTCGGTGGGTGTCTCGGCCTGCGCGAGCCGGTCGACGGCCCGCTGGGCCTGCTGCGCGACGTGGTTGTCGCCGGGTGCGTGCGCCGCGGCGACCAGGGTGGTCATCACCTCGTCGTGGACGATGCCGTCCAGCCGGTGCCGCTCCTCGAGCAGGGCCTCCTCGATCGCGGCGTCCGTGGCCTCCTTGCGGGTGGCCGCCTCGGCCTCGTCCAGTTCCTTGAACGCGTTGCTGACCACGCCGAGCGCGACGATCACGACCGAGGCGTTCATGACCAGGTTGATCATGTCCTGGAACGCACCGAGCAGCGAGGCGCTCTGCCCGGACGGCGTCATCCGCACCGCGGCGAACAGCAGGCCGGACGCGATCGCGTAGGCGAACCCCCAGCCGGTTCCGGTGGTGACGGCCAGGCAGATGGCCGCGACGCCGAGGGTCATCCACAGCCACGGGCTGCTCTGCGCCGCCTCATCGGACTGCCAGGCGGCCGGCCACGTGATCAGGCCGAACGTGACCACCGTGACGTAGACCAGGGCGAAGGGACGCAGCTTCCAGCCGACGAAGCTGGCGATCATCATCCCGACGCTCGCCGCGACGATGCCGCCGCCGACGATGATCATCCACCAGCCCGCCAGGTACTGGAACTGCCCGACGGCGGCCAGCGACGCAGGGATCAGCGTGCCGAGGCAGAACAGTGCCACGCCACGGTCGACCCACGCGGACAGCTGGGACGTCTTCGGTTTCAGGTTCACCACTCGCGGCTCCAGTCCACGAGTCCGTCGGCGTCGTGCTCCCCGCCCGGCCACACGGCCCGGATGATGCCCGCGGCCGCGAGCGCCTTGCGGCATCCGGGGCAGGGCGGATCGGTGATGTAGGCGGTGGCGCCCTTGGTGTCGCGGGTGGCGAACAGCAGCGCGTTCACCTCGGCGTGGATCGCGATGCAGAAGCCGGGCGTGCCGGGACGGTCGTAGTCGCCCAGGCCGGGCACCTGGTCATAGCCGAGCTGCCCGCGCGGGCAGGCCCCCTCGAGGCAGTCCGGACGGCCAGGGGCCGCGCCGTTGTAGCCGGTCGCGATGATCCTCCGGTCGAGCACGAGCACGGCGCCCACCCGCCGACGGGTGCACTTGGCGCGGGCAGCCACGGCGGTCGCGATGGTGAGGAAGTACTCGTCCCACCCGGGTACCGCGTGCTGGCTCATCGCTCTCCTCGAGTCGAGGATTATTGTCTCAGGAATGTCCAGAGGTTATCGGTTGTCACACGCGTTCTAGCCGAGGTAGGCATTCGAGAAGGCGGGTGTCGGATCGACACGCTCGCCGGTCAGCCCCTGGGCAGCCATGAAATCGGCCATGTCGCTCCACTGCGCGGCGTCGAAACTCCCGTCGACCTTCCCGTCCGCCGTCGTCCAGAGGGCGTTGGTCGCGGTCAGGGTGGCCTTCGCCGCGGTCTGCGCCGACGCCTCCGAGAGGCCGGGCACGTAGGTGGTGGAGACCTCGAGCGCGTGGTCGGGATCGGCGACCGTCGTGGTGATCCCGGCCAGCGTGCCGGCGACCACCGCCCTCACCACCTCGGGGTTGGCCTTCGCGTAGTCGGCGGTCGTGATCAGGCTGGCGCCCACCAGCGGCACCGTCCCGGACGCGATCGGCAGGCTGCGGGTGGCGAACCCGGCGAGGCCGAACTGGACGGCCTCGTTGTTGCTGAACCCGACGATGGCGTCCACCTTCCCGGTGGTCAGCGCCGCCTGCTGGGTGTAGCCGATCTCCTTCACCTGCACGTCCGAC
>JAGQUI010000297.1 GCA_020438595.1 Propionibacteriaceae bacterium
TGATCCAGTCCTCGAAGACCGAGTCGCCGCCCTGGAACGCGACGAACATGTCCTCGACGAGCAGCGTCACCAGCGCGATCCCCGCGGCCACTAGGCCGAAGGTCAGCAGCGCGGGGAGCATGGCGCGCGCGGAGGCCAGGCCCGCTTGGATCGCCGCGCGCTTGTAGACGACCAGCGCCGCCGTGACCACGCCTAGGGCGATCTCGAGGATGTAGCTGTCGTCCGCTAGCTCAGACACCGCGGCCAGCATCTCCGTGAGTGCTTCGGTCGCACGCTCGATGACGGGCAGCAGCAGCGTCCCGAGCCTGGTCTTGAGGCTCAGGATCGCGAGGTCTTGCCGGGCGAACGCGTCGGTGATGTCGGCTGCCGACTGTATGAACTCCTGGCTCGCACCGCCACCGAGCGCTTCGAGCTCCGCGCGCATCGCCTGCACACCCGCCGAGCCATCGGCGAAGAGCGGCCCGAGCCGCGCGCCGCTGCGCCCCATGAGGGTGTTCAGCAGCGCGACGCGCTCGGACGGGTTCTCTAGGGCCTGCAGCCCGTCGGCCATACCCGACAGGATGTCCTGCACCGGGCGCAGCTCCCCGCTGGCGTCGGTGACCGACACGCCCAGCGCTTGGAACGCGTCTCGGGCGGCCTTGTTGCCCTCACTCGCGTCGTACGTCATGCGCTGAAGGCGTACGAGGGAGTTCGAGAAGTCTCCGGCCGAGACGCCCGAGAGGTTCGCCGCGTGGCGCCAGGACTGCAGATCGGCCGAGGCGATGCCGATGACCTTCGAGGTCTTGTCCAGCTCGTCGCCGATCGCGGCCATCTCGTGGACGAAGGCGCGCGTGCCCTGGACGACCGCGGCGCCCGCCACGACCGCGCCGAGCTGGCGCAGCCGGTCGGTCATCGAGGCCACGGCCTGATCACCCTGTTGCAGTGGGCCGCGGTCGAACTCGATCCCGAAGCGTGCGAAGACCTCCCTAAGCGCTGGCATGGCTCACCGCCGCTTCAAGATCCTCGTGCACGTCAAGGGCAACGTTCGCGTTCAGCACGTCGAGCATCGTCCATTGCGTTTGTAGGGTCACGAGGTCCACGTTGATCCGCTCCGAGGTCACGACCCGCCAGACGTCCCATTCCAGGCCCTCTGGCAAGGGCGCGATGGGTGGGATGCCCTTCAGTCGGCGCTTGTGGGGGGTTCGCTTGCGCGGAGGCTCCGCGCTGCGTCGAAAAAATCCGCGTAGTTCACCTCGACGCAGAAGGCCAACCACTTGAAGTAGGCCAACATCCGGCCGCGGAAGTGGCCGATGTTGTCAGACGTCAAGAAGGGTGTCTTGCCATCCGACTTCCGCACCGTGCTGGTCTTCCCGAACGCCTCCTCGAGCACGAGCAAGTCGGCCTCGTCGAGGTCCTGGATCAGGCGCACGATGCCCTGGGACAGCTCCTCGAAGTCGAGGTCGAGGACGGACGTCCCCTTCTCGCGTCCGAGCGCGGAGAGCAGCCCGCCAAGGCCTACGGCGAGCCCCGGACCGAGCTTCTTGGTCAGTAGTGCCAACACGCGGCGCTGGTCCGCGAAGCCCATCTGCGTAACCGTGTACTCGTGCCCGTCGATGCTCCGCTTCTCGGTCTCACGCATCGTCGTTGCCCCCGTGCGTCTCGTCGAGCTTCTCGTACGCGATCACCCACTCGCGCGTGCCGACCTCGGCCTCGAAGGACGGATCCGGCGAGTTCTGGATCCACGCCTTGGCCGCGGTGAACAGCGCCGCCCCGCCGATGTCCTGGATCGTCAGAGAGCCGACACCCTCGCCGTTCGCGCTGTTGCGGTCGGAGTTGTAGAGCTCGCTCAGGCGGTCGTTGCTCTTGCTCGTCGCCATGAGCGTGATCGTCACCTCGCCCGAGCGGTCGTGCATGCGGGTGCGCGTGACCTCGCCCTTGACGCCGGTCTTCTTGGAGAACCCCGGCGTGGTCTTGGCGAAGGTCACGAAGGTGCCGTCGCCGAAGCCCTCGATGAAGTGGCCGGCGAACGTAACGTGGATCAGATTTGGGTCGTAGGTCTTCATGGGGCTCCTTACGCGGTGATGCGCCCGGCGATGGTGACGGTGTGCACGGCGCCGGCCAGCCGCGCCTCGAACTCGACGCCGGTGAGGTTGCGGGCCGCGCGGTTCGCCGCGCTGACCGACGAGACGGCCGGGACGGTCACGGTCCAGCCCGCGTCGAGCAGGCCCTTGCCCGTCTCGGGGTTTACGGTAGCCTCGGCCAGTGCCCCCCGGACCTCGTTCGCGATCATGCTGATCCCGCCGTCGGTCATCGGCACCTTGTCGTTGTTCACGCGCAGGGCGAGCAGGCGGGTCGCCAGGTTGTCCTCGAGCCAGTCCACTCCGCGCGTGACGTCGAGCCACTCCCCGCCGTGTGCCTTGCCAGGGTAGGCGAACGGGACACCCTTGACGGTCACGTAGTAGTTGCTGTTGTCCGCGTCGAGCGTACCCATCTGCGACTCGGTCCATGGGTCCGAGGTCAGTCCGTCGATCGCCTTGAACGCCCAGGTCGCCGAGCCCGGGTCCTTGGCGAACATCACCGACATCCATCCCGCGCCGCCGTAGGCCTCGGGGTCGTCAGCCGTGACGAGGGAGTATACGCGGTCGTTGCCGGCCGTGTTCAGCGCGTCGGCCGTGGTGGTCCAGTCCCCCGGGTCGGTGACCTGCGGGGAGGCTCCGAAGAGCCGCTTATTCGTGAGCGCCCAGGCCGCGACGTCCGTCACGTTCGCCGGGCTGTTCACGTCGATCGCCACGCCGTAGAACCCCGGGTCGGCGTTCAGCAGCGCGTCGAGCGTGGTGTCATACGCCCAGTCGGCGGTCGTGTCGGTGAAGTCGCCGAAGCCTGAGATGTCCTTGACGAACATCCGCACACCGGCCGAGCCCGAGTTGAACACCACAGTATCCCCGCTCTGCGTCATCGTGGCGTCGAGCGCGGCCACGGCTGTGGCCGTACCTGCCGCGTCGGTCGTGAACGCCACGTCCACGTCGACCTCGGTGCCGTCGGCCTTGACGAGCGTGAAGGTCACGCGCTGGCCCGCGACGATGCCAGCCAGGTCGAGCACACCCGTCCAGTTCGTGCCCGGCGTGGGCAGCCGTCCGACGCGCACCGCGGGTGGGCGCGGGCTCTGCGCGAACATGGCTCGAGCGAGCTTGTACGTCGGATCGTTGACCGTGAACCCGTCAGCGATCATGCCGGCCGAGGAGCTGTAATCGCGGTACAGGTCGAGGAACCGCGTGTGATGTCCGAGGGCCAGGGGCACACCGAACGCCGCCCGCGAGGGGGACACCGTGGCGAGCGAGATCGAGATGGTCGTGAGCGTCGATGTGGTCATAGTCTACCCTGTCTGATGTAGCACGCGCGCGGCGCTTGGTCTTGTCGGCTACGGGTCCTGCGGCCCGACCAGGTACGTGACAACCTCGTCCCGCACGTCGGGGACGGTCTCGCTGATCTCGACCGTGGCGATGTAGTCGCCCGCTACGTCGTCCGCGGTCTGCTCGTCCGATACGTGGGTCAGCAGCACGAGCTCCAGCACGGCCACGGACATCAGGCGACCCCCGCCGACCTCGAGCCGGTCGATCGTGACGACGTCGGTCGTCGAGCTCACGGCCAGGTCGACCTCGCGCAGCGCGGCGAGCACCTCTTGCCGACCGAGGCGCGTGCGGATGGTCTCCGCGATGGCGCGGGCCGACGCAGTGAGCGTCTGATCCCTGCTCTCGACCTTGATCTGTACCGTCAGCGCGCGCGGCCCGTACTGGCGTGGTAGCAGCGCGTCCGCGGCCTCGTCGTAGCGGTAGCGTGTCTCGTCCTTGCCGACCTTGCGCGGGCCGGAGAGCACCGAGAGCAGAACACGCGGCCACGCTTGCCAGTTCGACTGCAGGGGCTCCCAATACACAGGCGCGCCGCCAGCGATGGCCAGCACCTGAGCCGCGAGTGTGGTCTGTAGTCCAGCCCAGTTCATCCCGGCCGGACCTCGTACGTGATGGACTGGCGCAGCTGACCCGTATCGATCAGGGGGATGCTC
>JAGQUI010000298.1 GCA_020438595.1 Propionibacteriaceae bacterium
GGAGCTGATCGGGGCCGGGAAGGTGCTCCACTTCGGGCTGTCGGAGGCTGCGGCGGGCACGATCCGGCGGGCGCACGCCGTCCAGCCGGTGGCCGCGGTGCAGAGCGAGTACTCGATGTGGTGGCGCGACCGCGAACACGACACGATCCCGGTGCTGGCCGAGCTCGGGATCGGCCTGGTCCCGTACAGCCCGCTCGGCAAGGGTTTCCTGACCGGCACGATCGACGCCACGACCACGTTCGCAGCGACCGACTTCCGCGGCCAGACGCCCCGGTTCCAGGGCGAAGCGCTGCAGGCGAACCTCGCGCTGGTCGAGGTGCTGAACCGGATCGCCACCGACACCGGCGCCACCCCGGCCCAGCTCGCGCTGGCCTGGCTGCTGAACCAGCAGCCATGGATCGTGCCGATCCCCGGCACCAAACGCCTCGAACGGCTGGAGGAGAACACCGCCGCCTCCGCCGTGGAGTTGACCGGGGAACAACTGGCCGAGCTCCGCGCGGCCGCGGACCAGATCCAGATCGTGGGCGCCCGCTACCCTGCGGCGCAGGACGCCATGACCAACCGCGACGCGCCCCCGCCGCAGGCCTGAACACCTGACCATCCGAAGGAGAACCACTGTGAGTGCGCTCACCGACCCCATCACCCTGGCCGACGGCCACCAGATCCCCGTTGTCGGGTTCGGGACCTGGCTGCTGAAAGAGGGGGAGGAGTGCTACCGAGCGGTCAGCGACGCGCTGCGGCTGGGCTACCGGCATATCGACACCGCCCGCGCCTACCACAACGAGGCCTCGGTCGGCCGGGCGATCCGGGACTCCGGGATCCCGCGGGAGGAGATCTACGTGACGTCCAAGCTGCCGGCCGAGGCGAAGAGCTACGCGGCGGCGGTCGCGGAGTTCGAGACCACGATGGCCGAGATCGGGCTGGACTACCTCGACCTGTACCTGGTCCACGCGCCGTGGCCGTGGGACGAGATGGGCAAGGACTGCCGGGAGGAGAACAAGATCGTCTGGAAGGCGATGGAGGAGTTCCTGGCCAGTGGACGGGTGAAGGCGATCGGGGTGTCGAACTTCGGGCCCGATGACCTGGCCAGCCTGCTGCCGGCGTGCACGGTCACACCGGTCGTCGACCAGATCCGCTGGTTCATCGGGCTCGACCCCTCCGCCACGGTCGCGGCCTGCGCCGAACATGGGATTGTGGTCGAGGCCTACTCCCCGTTCGCCCACGGACTGATCGTGAACCACCCCGAGATCAGCGACATCGCCGCCGGCTATGGCGTCAGCGCGCCCCAGCTGTGCATCCGCTACCTGCTCCAGAAGGGCGCTGTGGTCCTGCCCAAAGCCAGCAGCACTGCCCACATCCAGCAGAACGCACAACTCGACTTCGAGATCAGTTCCGCCGACATCGCCACCCTCGATGGTCTGCGCGACACCGACCAGCACCCCGACGCCATGGACTTCCGCTGGTCCTGACGAGCCAGGTCCGGGCGGCGGCCCGGCGAAGAGGGCATCCGGACATGGCTTACCGCGCACTTCGGAACGCGGGAGACGAACTGCCCCGACCCTGACGCTCAGGCGACCTGGTCGGGTGTCTCGGATTCCTCGGCGAGGGTGGGTAGTCGGTGTACCCGTGGTGGTCGCCGCCGAAGGAGGTCCGTCGGTCGGGGACCCGTCCTACCCGGTGCGCGTCTCAGCCAGCTTCGATGCAGTCTAGCCAGACTGGGGACTGCCGAGTTTGGCCGTGTCCTCGCCAAGGGCGGCGAGGCGATCAGGGCGTTCGGCGTCGTCTGCGATGTCGGAAGTGGCTGGCCGTCGGCTGGTGACGGCCCACACGGCTACGCCGCCGGCGATGGCGAGGACGGGTGCGCCGATGCCTGCCACGGAGACGCCTGCCATGCCGATGAGCAGCGCGGTGATCGTTGCGGTGCGGCTCACGGCCGAGGAGTTGGAGGCTTTGGATTCTGCCGCGAAACGTCTCGATCTGAGCCGTTCCGAGGCGATCCGGGCCGCGCTCGCGCACTACGCCGCGTGAAGATCCATCCCAGCGCCCTCAAGCACGGTGTTACCGCCGAGGACGCCGAACAGGCCGCCGAGTGGGCGCTGTGGATCGAGCCCCTGGATGACGGTCCGCCGGTTCGTGAGCTCCGCCTCGGGTTCGACACTCGTGCCCGGCTCCTGGAGACCGTGGTGCTGGTGTTCGACGGCGGCGAGGCGCTGGCCATCCATGCGAGCCTGCCCGCAAGCAGTATTGGGATCTGCTGCCCTGACGCCCTCCGGAGGTCTGGCGGCATCCGCTAGCCTCTGGCTCGGCCTGTGAATCGGCCTGTGAATTGAATCGCCCCGGCGTGTCCGGAGACTTGGTTCTTTGTCTCCTCAGCTTGCTGCTGGGGTTGCTGTTTGATCGTAGTAGGCGTTCTCGGTTTCGACGGGGGTGAGGTCGCCGCCGGCGTATTCGTGGAGGCGTCGGTGGTTGTACCAGTCGACCCATTCGGCGGTGGCGATCTCGACGGCGTTCACGTCTCTCCAGGGGCCGCGGCGGCGGATGACCTCGGTCTTGTACAGGCCGTTGATGGACTCGGCCAGGGCGTTGTCGTAGCTGGAGCCGACGGCCCCGACCGAGGGCCGGATGCCGGCGTCGGCGAGGCGTTGGCTGTGGGCAACTGACAGGTACTGCGACCCGTGGTCGTGGTGCGCGACCAGGGCGGTGAAGTCGTCACGGCCTTCTCGTTGCCGGGTCCAGATCGCTTGCTCGACGGCGTCGAGGGCGAGGTCGGCGGTCATGGTCGTGGCGGTGCGCCAGCCCAGGATGCGGCGGGCGTAGGCGTCGATCACGAACGCCACGTAGGTCCAGCCGGCCCAGGTCGACACGTAGGTGAAGTCGGCTACCCACAGCCGGTTCGGCGCGGTCGGTGCGAAGTTCCGCCGGACCAGATCGGCCGGTTTCGAGCCCACACCGGCAATCGTGGTGCGTTTCACCTTGCCACGCACCACACCAGCAAGTCCCGCCTTGCGCATGAGTCGCTCGATCGTGCAGCGGGCAACCGGGATGCCTTCCCGGTTCAGCACCAGCCACACCTTCCGGGGCCCGTACACCCCGAAGTTGTCGGCATGCACCCGGTGGATGTGCTCCAGCAGCGCCTCGTCACGCTGCTCGCGGGCGGAGGGCAGCTTGTCGCGCCACTCGTAGTAGGTCGACGGGGCGATCTTCACACCATGCTCACTCAGCACGGCACAGATCGGCTCCACCCCCCATCGCAACCCACCGGAGGCGGGCTGGTGGTCGGCGTGCTCGCGGATGAAGTCCACGATCACTGCCCGGGCCGGTCGAGCTCGGCCGCGAAGAAAACCGACGCCGCTTTCAGGATCGCGTTCGCCCGCTTCAACTCCGCGTTCTCCCGCCGCAACCGTTTGATCTCGGCCGACTCCTCGCTCGTCACACCTGGCCGGGCACCCTGGTCGACCTCGGCCTGGCGGACCCATTTCCGCACCGTCTCCGCCGTGGAGACCCCCAGCAACTCCGCGACCCGGGCCATCGCACCCCAATCCGTCTCCTGATCCGGACGGATCTCGGCATACATCCGCACCGCCCTGGCCTTCAGCTCAGCCGGATACCTCTTCGACGTGTTCCCTGACATGACTCCAACCTTCCCAAGGTTTCGAGTCTCCGGACACGCCGGGGCGGTTCACAGCGCTGCTCACGGTAGGTATGTCCGAGATGGCGCGCGGCGTCACCAAGAACTGCAGCGCATGTGGACACAAGCTTTCGCTCCACGGCTACGACACGACCCCGCCGATCGTGCAGGCGATCCCGACGCCCGTCGTGCAACCGATTAACTATCAGCAACCCGTGCCTCAAATGCCGCCGTCGATGCCCGCCGGATGGTTTCCCGATCCTACTGACAACCGCGCCCTCACATGGTGGGACGGGACTCGCTGGCACCCGAACACGAAGCACTATCCGGGCCGCTAGCTCGGCTTCCGCGCATGATCCGGACCGGTCCGAGCGAGGTCAAATT
>JAGQUI010000299.1 GCA_020438595.1 Propionibacteriaceae bacterium
GATGACCGCGTCGCGCCCTCAATCGAACAGGGGACCGTCCAAGCTCGCGAGGCCTGGTCTCAGTTCTGGTCTCAGTTGTTGTTCGCAGAGGGGCCCTCAGGGGCCCTCAGTGCTGTTCGATTGGGTCGCGTGCGGACGCGTGTGAACGATGGCGAATGCCTCGACGCGTCCGAGTTGGCATGGCGCTCGCTGCGAAAGCGAGTTGGTTTTCAGGATCGCCGCGCTCGCCGGTCGCGGTGGCTGAAGACAGCCCAGGTGTCCCTGGACGGCTGCACTTTGGCCGGCTGTCTCTAGTTGGTGAAGCCCATCTGTCGGTACGCGGTGCGGCGTCGGGCGTATTGGGCTCTGAGGACGGGCACGTTGGTGTCGATGTAGTCGTGGACGATGACGTCGGTCTTGGCCTCGTGGCGGCGCAGGGCGCGTCCGACGGCCTGGATGACCAGTCCGGGGTAGGAGATAGGTCCGGCGAGGATGACGGTGTCGATGATCGGCGCGTCAAAGCCCTCGCCACCCTAGGGGACGGTAGTCATGACCAGCAGCGGATCGCCAAGATCTGTGTCGGCGATGCGGGTGCGGATCTCGACCAGTGCCTTGGCGCCGGTGCCGCCACGCATGATCATCGCTTCGGTGTCCGGTAGGAGTGCGGCGAGCGCGGTGAGGTGGTCGCGTCGGCGGGACAGGACGAGGCACTTGCGTCCTGCTTGGAGTGCGGCGGCGATGTCGGCGGCGATCTGGTGGTTCCGTGCGGTGTCGGCGGCGAGCAGTCCGCCGAGTTGGGTGATCGCGCCGGGCTGGGCGAGGTCGAGATCGGGCGGGCAGCGATACGAGGTTTCGTGGACGCGGAGTTCGCGGCGCGGCCCGTCGTAGGGCGTGACGAGGTTGTCCTGACCAGGGAGGGTGTCTGTGATGATGTGGCGGACGGGCCCGAGTTGCCAGGTCGTGACTTGTTCGAGGCCATCCTTGCGTTCGGGGGTCGCGGTGAGACCGAGCCACCACGCCGCACCGATCTGGGAGACGACGTTCTCGTAGGAGCCGGCGGCGATGTGGTGGCACTCATCGACGATGACCTGGCCGTAGCCGGCGGTCAGCTCGATGATCTCGGCCGGGCTGTGCCGGGCCAACGACTGCAGGAGCATGATGTCCACCTGTCCGCGGGTCTTGACTCGTCCGCCGCCGAGTTGGCCGGCCTTGATGCCGAGCATGGTCTTGATCTGTTCGCGCCACTGCGAGGCGAGCGCAGTCTTGTTGATCAGGATCAGGGTGCTGACTGAGCGCTCGGCGATGATGGCGCAGGCCATCACTGTCTTCCCGGAGCCGGTGGGTGCATGGAGGATGCCGTCCTCATGGGCGAGCATCGCGTCTACCGCGGTGGCCTGGCGGTCGTCGAGTTCACCGAGGAACGACACGTTCAGTTCGTTACCCTGATCTCGCTCGTCGGCACAGGTCAGTTCGCTCCCGGCCAGGCGGATCAGGGATGCGGCGTGGTCGCGTAGGCCGCGCGGCATGATCAGGTCGTGGTCGATGGCGACGTCGAAGCCCTGGACGAAGCGGGGGATGTTCCAGGTGGAGCGGCGTGCCCGCTGGGCCTCGTAGAAGCCCGGGTTGTGGATCGTTGCCGCGTGGCGCAACGCAGCCGACAACTCCGGTGTCAGATCCTCATCCCTGAGGCGAAGGTTCGCTCCGAGGGTTCCTCGCACCTGCGCCGGTGGCTGGGGATGGATCGCTGTGGGTTGAGGGCTCGAGTCGGGTCACCTCCGGGCCGACGCTGATCCTGTCCTTTCGGGCGACGGCGGCGACCTGGCGTGGTGTCATCCGGTCGAGGCGGGACAGGTACTCCCACTGGTCGGGCCACGGCTCCCATGTGGCGAGGTCGACGAACACCGTCGTGCCACGCTCGTGGCGTCGCTTCCCGTTCAGTGGTGCGGCGATCAGGTTCCCAACTCCTGAGGCGCCGGTGGGGACGGTGTCCTGGTTCGGGAACAGCCGGTCGTAGCTGGTCAGTGGCATCGATCCGCGCAGCCCCATCGCCCGGTGGATGCACGCGGTGCCCATCGCTCGGGCATCGGCCGCCGGCACAGGTGCGGTGAAGAACGTCCACACATGGGATCCTCGTCCGGATTGGGAGATCTCCAGCCCGCACGGCACGCCCAGGGACGCGGCCGCCTTCATGTAGGCGTGGGCGTCCAGCATGGCCTGGGGGCCATCGAAGTCTGCCGCCAGCCACCAGCAGGTCGCGTCCGGCAGGAGTGGATACAGGCCGATGAACAGGTTGTTGGTGTCGCGGTGCAGGTGCGCCGCGATCACTTCGGTGGTCAGTGGCAGTGGACGCCGGTCCCACAGGGTTCCCTTGCGGAACGGGTCGCGAGTCACCGGCGACCATCCTTTGGTTCGCTTTCGCGGGTTCTCCCAGTACTGCGCGTACACGTCCCTGCGGGCTGCGAAGAGCCGCGTGTACAACGCCAGCTTCGCCTCCAGCGGCGACGAGTTCGTCACCAGGCCGGGATCAGTGGGGGTGAGCGTCGGCTGCTCCGGCGGGGGCTCCACACCGTCACTCACCCGCAGCAGGTTCCGCAGCCGCTGGTTCTCGACGCGGAGCGTGGTCAGCTGGCGCTCAAAATCCGAAGAAGGTCCTGAAGGCCGGCGATCTGTTGGGTCCACTAAGTTCAGGCTATTGGGCACGCGCCCTGTCTGGACGGTCTATGGCAAGCGCTGCCGCTCGGCCCGGTCCGGGTGAATCGGTGTCTCGCCAGACACGGCGCCGGAGAGGGCTTCTGTGGGCGGCCCCGGCTACGCTGAGCCCATGGCCAAGCATGCGGGTGATCTTGAGTTCACCGCGCCGCTCTACACGTTGAGTGATGCTGCGCGAGTTGTGAACGTGCCGCCTGCAACCCTTCGCAACTGGGCTCGGGGCTACGTGTTCAAGGGAATCGACGGCGCCCAGCACCAGGTGGACGCGCTGATCACGACGACAGGCGTTGGCCACGGCCCGGTGGTGCCGTTCGTCGGGTTGGGAGAGGCCTACGTGCTGGCGGCCTTCCGGCAGGCCGGTGTTCCGATGCAGAGGATTCGGCCTGCGATCCACCGGCTCGAGCGCGAGTTCGGCGTCCGGGCTGCGCTGGCGAGCGAACAGTTGAAAACTGACGGCGCCGAGGTGCTGTGGCAGTACGGCGAGGATGACCCCGAATTGAGGGACAGTCTCGTAGTGCTGCGCAGCAATCAGCTGGTCTTCCGGGACGTGATCGAGGAATACCTGCAGACCATCACCTACCGGGAGGGTCACGTCGCTCTGATCCGGCTGCCGCAGTACAAGCCGGAGGTCTTTGTCGACCCGCTGCGGAATTTCGGTGTCCCGACGCTCGCTAGTCGTGGCATTCGGGTGGACGCGGTGAAGTCGCGTCTGGATTCCGGGGAACCGGCCGAACTGGTGGCCGAAGACTATCGGCTGGACGTGGGCGAGGTGCTCGCCCTGGCTGCTTGAGTGGCATGGCGAGCGAGGATTCCCAGCCGAGGTTCTTCCTGGACCGCAATCTGGGCTCGCGGATCATTCCCGACGGTCTCCGCGAGCAGGGCTGGCTCCTCACCACCATGGACGAAAGGTACGGATTCGAGCGCAGCCAGGAGATCGCCGACATCGACTGGATTCGCGAGTCCAGCCAGCGCGGCGAGTGCATCCTGACCAAGGACACCGCGATTGCGCGCAATCCGGTCGAGGCTCGGATCGTGCACATGTGCAACGCCCGCGTGGTGACTGTCACGAACCAGCGCGTGCCCGCTTCGGCGGTCTTGGCATGGTTGATCGCCAACGAAGCCGCGATCAGGCGCTGGGCCTTGCGGACCCCACCACCGTTCATCCTCGGCGTCTACGAGCGACGCGTCCAGCGACTCCGGCTCAACTACCCGTGACACTCTGCCGGTCACGGTGGCCACGATGACCGCGTCGCGCCCTCAATCGAACAGGGGACCGTCCAAGCTCGCGAGGCGTGGTCTCAGTTCTGGTCTCAGTT
>JAGQUI010000029.1 GCA_020438595.1 Propionibacteriaceae bacterium
GTCCACGGCGCCCTCGAAGACGAGGGGCTTCAGGCCGGCGCGGGCGGTGTAGATGGCGGAGGTGAACCCGGTCGGGCCGGAGCCGATGATGATGACCTCACGGATGTCGGACATGCGCATTCCTCAGACGAACTCGGTGGGTGCCCAACTCTAGCGAGCACCGGACTGTCATCCGCCTAACCGCGCGGAGGCGTCCGGCATTCCCGCGTTCGTCGGTGGACCAGGTTGGGGACGGTTCCCAACTCGGTCCATCTCCCGGGTGGACCGAGTTGGGAACCGTCCCCAACTCGGTCCGGGGGTCTACCCGCCGAACTGGGCGGCCCACTCGGCGACCCGGGCGGCGCTCTCGGCATCCGAGAGGTCTTCGACGCGGGTCAGGATCGACCAGCGGACGCCGAACGGGTCGCGGATGCTGGCGAACCGGTCGCCCGAGACGAAGTCGGCCGCGGGTTCGCGGACGGTGGCCCCGGCCGCGACCGCCTTCTCGACCAGGGCGTCCACATCGGCGCAGTACAGGGCCAGGGAGAAGGTGGAGTCGTCCCCGTCCGGCTGGGCGACCAGGTGGTAGTCGGGCATCGGCTCGCCGAGCTGGAGCCGGCCGTCGCCGAGGTCGAGTTCGGCGTGGGCCAGCACGTCCCCGAACTCGGTCGTAGCGACGACGGTGGCCCCGAACACGTCGCAGTAGAAGGCCAGCGCCTCGCGGGCCGGGGTGACCGCGAGGAAGGGGGTGATGCTCGAGAAGCCGTTCGGGCGTCCGTCGGTGGTGTGGGTTCCGTTCGCTGCAGTCATGCCTCGACGCTACGGACGCTCAGGGCGCAGGGCTTGCAGATTCCCGCCACGGCTCGTGAGCCGAATTGCGCAGTGGATCGCCTGGAAGGCCGCCGGACCCGCGGGCGTTGGCCATCCACTGCGCAGATCCGCCCGCGGTCTACGCTCGCCGCATGCTGCCGTCTTCGCGGGGGACGCTGTACCCGAAGCGCCTGCCCGACTTCCACCGGCTCGAACCGCCGGCGGCCGCGTCCGCGCTGGTGCGCTGGGTGTGGATCAGCAGCTGGAACCTCTCGGACGGTTCGGTGTCGCGGCAGCACCTGATCGGCTTCCCCGCACTGAACCTGGCGGTGGAGTCGACCATGGTCGGGCTGTCCGGGCCCACCACGCGGACGTCCCACCGCGACCTGTCCGGGCGCGGCTGGGTGGTGGGTGCGCTGCTGCGCCCGGCTGCGGTGCCGGCGTTCACCGACGACCCGGCGTCCCTGCGGGACCAGTACGTTGCCCTCGTTGAGCCGGAGTTGCACGCCCGGGTGACGGACGCGTTCGGCGACCCGTCCACCGGGGCCACGCGCCAGGAGGCGGCCGACGCGCTCGCGGATTGGCTGGCCGCCCGCGTCGGTGAACCCGGCCCGGACGCGCTGCTGGCCAACCGGCTGGTCGAGCTCGCCGAGTCGGACCCCGACCTGCTCCGGGTCGGCGACCTGGCCGCGCGCCTCGGCGTCTCGGAGCGGACGCTGCAGCGGCTCGCCACGCGCTATGTCGGGCTGGGCCCCGCGGCGCTGATCCGGCGGCGCCGGCTGCAGGAGGCGGCTGAGCGGATCCGCACCGACCCGGACGCCGACCTGGCGTCCCTCGCCGCCGAGCTGGGCTACGCCGACCAGGCGCACCTGACCAACGAGTTCACCCGCGTGCTCGGCCTCAGTCCCGCCGGCTACCGCCGCGACGCCGCGGGCTGACCACCCCGCCGGACCGAGTTGGGGACGGTTCCTTACTCGGTCCACCTTTTCCACAAGCACCAATTCCGGGCCGGAACTGTGGATAACTCGGACCGCCCGGAACCGTCCCCTCGGTCCGGGCTGCCGGTGGACCGAGTAAGGAACCGTCCCCAATCCGGTCCACGTGCTCATGGGAGGACGAGTTCCAGACCCAACCAGGCGGCGAGGGCGGCGATCTCGTCGTGGACGGCGTCGCGGGTGGCGTCCGTCCAGTCCCCGTCCTCGTGGACGGCGTGGACGACCAGTTCCCCGACCTCGCGGTCGGCCTGCGCGTCCACCTTTCCCACGAGCCGGTCTCCGGCGAGCACCGGCAGCGCCCAGTAGCCCCAGCGCCGCTTCGCGGCGGGCTTGTACATCTCCAGTTGGTAGTCGAACTCGAACAGCTCGGCCATCCGCTTGCGGTCGTACACGAGCCGGTCCAGCGGCGAGAGCAGGGCCACGCGACCCTCGAACGGCTGCCCGAGCTGGGCCGGGTCGACCCGCCAGCGGCCGCGCACGCCCTCGACCACCGCGGGTTCGCCTGCGGCGTCCACGTCATTGGGCTCGATCGGCGTCTCCGCAGCCCGGGCGCGCGCGATGCCGAGCGAGGCCAGGCGACGCCGGTCCCGTTCCGCGAGCGCCTCGGCCAGCGGGACGACCGGGTCGTCCGGGTAGACCCGCTCGGCGAGGTCGAAGGTACGCTCGCCGTCCTCGCGTCCGGACACGGCGACCTCTCCCCTGGCGACCAGGAAGTCCAGCATCTTGAGGACGTTCCTGGCGTTGGTCCACCCGGTCGAGCGCCACGGCCGCACGCAGGTGTCGGGCAGGTCGCGGGCGGGCAGCGGCCCGTCCCCGCGCAGCCGCTCGAGGATGTCCATCCGGCAGGCGTTGTTGTCGTCCACCCACCCGGCGATCGAGTCCTGCCAGGGACGCGTCCCGCCGGGCCAGGCGGCCATCTCGGCCCGGTACAGCGCGAGGTCCTCGGCCGGGCGGAGCAGCATCAACACTTCCACGAGGCGCTGCTGGTCGAGCGCGTCCTGCACCTCGGCGGGCTCGTAGGCAGCCCTGAGCCGGCTCCACAGCACGAGGTCGTGGCTGGCCGCGACGGCCCGCGTCACGTCGTACTGCAGGAAGGTCAAGTGCCGCACCACGTCGAGCGCGTCGTCGGGGAGCCGGGCGTCCAGCAGCTGCGCCCGGACGGCGATCCGCCGCGCGTCGTCGCGGGAGAGCTCGTGAATCGCAGCCATTGCGGGAGTGTAAGCAGCCGCGCCGCCGGCTGGATAGGTTCGCCCCATGTCGCAGAAGTGGTCCGGACGCGCGCAGGCCTACGCGGAGACGTTCGCCGGCCAGTGCGCGCACAGCATCGCCCCGCTGCTGGACGCGCTCGCGCCGTCGGCGGGGGCCCGGCTGCTCGACGTGGGCACCGGGACGGGCGTCGCGGCCACCGCGGCCCTCGCGCGCGGCTGCCTGGTGACCGGGGCCGATCCCGAGCCGGACATGCTGGCCCTCGCCGTCGAGGCGGCCCCCACCGCCACCTTCGTGCAGGCGGCCCTGCCCCGGCTGCCCTTCCCGGACGCAGCGTTCGACCTGGTCAGCGCCAACTTCGTGGTGAACCACGTGCCCGACCCGGCCGCCGCGACGCGCGAGCTGCACCGCGTCCTCGCACCGGGCGGACGGCTCGGCGCGTCCATCTGGCCCACCACGCCGACCCCGATCCGGACGCTCTGGGACGACGTCGTGGCCGCCGCCGGCGTCCCCGTCCCGAACACGGTGACCCGCCTCGCGGCCACCCTCGACTTCCCGCGCACACCGGCCGGCCTCGCCGGCCTGCTGGACGGCGCCGGGCTCGTCGTCGAACGCGCCTGGCTGCAGGAGTTCGTCCATGTGGTCGACCCGGACCTGTGGTGGAGCGGCGTGACCCGCGGCGTGGCGAACATCGGGCAGGTCTGGCTCGCCCAGGCCGAGGCCGGGCGGGCGTCCCTTCGCGCGGCGTATGACGAGCTCAGCCGGCCGTTCCTGCAGCCGGACGGACGGCTGCACCTGCCCGGCGCGGCCGTACTGGCGGTCGCACGTCGTACTGCTGAATTGCAGTGACTGCTGCTAAACTGCAGGCATGAAGGCGGTGACGATCCGGGGAGTCCCGGACGAGGTGGTGGCCGAGTTGGCCGGCCGGGCGGCGCGCGGCGGGCGCTCGCTGCAGGAGTACCTGCTCGCCGAGCTGGTCGAACTGTCCAGCCGTCCCGACATCAGCTCCTGGGTCGCCGACGTCCGCGGCCGCAAGCAGGCGGCCGGCGTCGAGGTGGACGTCTCCGCGATCCTCGCCGCCAGGGACGCGGACCGGCGGTGAACCAGGTCGTCGACGCCTCGGTGGTCGTGGCCGCGCTCGTCGACGGCGGTGCGTCTGGTCGGTGGGCGGAGGAGCAGCTGCTTGCCGCCGCGGCCTGGGCGCCGGAGGTGATGCCGGTCGAGACCACCAACGTGCTGCGGCGCCTCGAGGCGGCGTCCGTGATCGACCCGGTGACGAGCGGGCTCGCCTTCCGTGACCTGCTGCGGCTCGCCTGGCGTCCGGTCGGGTTCGAGCCGTGTGCCCAGCGCATCTGGGAACTGCGGGGGAACCTGACCGCCTACGACGCCTGGTACGTCGCGGCCGCCGAGCTGCTCGGCGTCCCGCTGGTCACGCTGGACGAACGGCTCGCCCGGGCCCCCGGCCTGCGCTGTGAAGTACGCTCGCCAGCGTGCTGACCCTGCTTTCTCCCGCGAAGTCGCTCGACTACGAGTCCCGGCTGCCGAGGGTCACGCCCACCGAGCCGAGGCTGCTGGACGAATCAAAGCAGCTGGTCGAGGTGATGCGGACCAAGTCGGTGGCCGACCTCGCCGGGCTGGCGGGCATCTCCGACGAGCTCGCTGCGCTCAACGCGGAACGCTGGGCGTCGTTCCGGACCCCGTTCACGCGGCGCAACGCGCGCCCGGCGGTGCTGGCGTTCAGCGGCGACGTCTACCAGGGCCTGGACGTGCGGCACCGGTTCGGCACGCGTGACTACACCGAGGCGCAGAAGACGGTGCGGATCCTGTCGGGGCTGTACGGCGTG
The DNA here is from genome assembly GCA_020438595.1 of Propionibacteriaceae bacterium. The sequence continues at coordinate 4,835 of JAGQUI010000029.1, forward strand.
CTGCGTCCGCTGGACCTGATGCAGCCCTACCGGCTGGAGATGGGCACCCGGCTGGCCACCGACCGCGGGCGCTCGCTGTACGACTGGTGGGGCTCCCGGATCACGGGGATGCTGCGGGACGACCTGGCCGCCTCGCCGGGTGCGGATGTCGTGGTCAACCTGGCCTCGGGGGAGTACTTCGGCGCGGTCCGTCCGGACGAACTGGACGCGCCGGTGGTCTCGCCCCGGTTCGAGGACACCGACGCGCGCGGCCGGCGCAGCGTGGTGTCGTTCTTCGCCAAGCGTGCCCGGGGCGAACTCGCGGCCTGGCTGGTGCTGAACCGGGTGCGCTCCGCGTCCGCGATCACGCGCTTCGACGGCGCCGGCTACCGCTACGACAAGGCGTCCTCCACGCCCGAGGTGCCCGTCTTCGTCCGCGCCTTCGCCGACCGCTGACCCCATCCGGACTCGATCCACTCAGCACGGTGGGCCCGCCGCGGACACAACCACCCAGGGGTCCCGGCGAGCCCACCGCCCCCGCGCCTAGGACAGGCCGTAGGCGCGGTGGACCATCCAGATCGGGTGCTCGGTCTTCACCCCGGACGACTGCTCGATCTGCCAGCGGCAGGTCTCGGTGTCGCACAGGGCGAGGTTCGGGTTGGTCTTCTTCACCATGTCGAACAGCGGCTTGCCGACGGCCTGGGCGATGTCGTACTTCTCCTTCTTCAGCCCGTAGGTGCCGGCGATGCCGCAGCAGACCGCGCCGGACTCGACCACGGTCAGCCCCGGGATCAGCCGCAGCACCTCGACCGCCGGCATGCCCATGCCCTGGCTCTTCAGCTGGCACGGCGCGTGGTACGGGACGGTCATCTCGACGGTGGCGAAGTCCGTCGGCAGCTCACCGGCGTCGTGCAGGTCGAGCAGGAACTCCATGATGTCGCGGATCCGCGTCCCCACGTCCTTCAGCCGCTCGTCGTCGACGCCCATGATCTCGTGCGCCTCGTGCTTGAGCATGCCCGTGCACGAGCCGGACGAGGAGATGATGGTCAGGTCGGTGCCGGACGCGCGCAGGTCGTCGCACAGCTTCAGCACGGACGCGGACGCCTGCTCGAACAGCCCGTTCGACTGCTGGGCCAGGCCGCAGCAGCCCTGCTTCGGCACGATCACCTCGTACCCCAGGTACTCGAGCACCTCGACCGACTTCTTCGACGTCTCCACCTCGAAGTAGCCGCCCGCGCAGCCGTGGAAGAACACCAGCGTCCCGCGGGTGGCCGCCTTCGCCGGCTTCGGCCGCTTCGCCCACCAACTCGCGAACGTCTGCCCTTGCGGCGGCGGCATCGGGGCGTCCCGGTGCACCTTCACCACGCCCTCCATCAGGGCCCGGATCGGCTTGTTGCCCAGCGCCCAGCGCGCGATCGGCGCCACCGGCGTCATCACGGTGCCCATCAGGGTGGTCTGCCCGATCAGCTTGTCGCGCAGCGGCATGTGGTCGGCCTTCATCACCGCGCGCGCCTGGCTGTTCAGCTCGGCGATCTGGACGCCCTGCGGGCAGACCAGCGTGCACGTGCCGCAGCTGGAGCAGTAGTCGAGCGAGTGGTCGACGCTCTCGCCGTTGCGGTAGCGCTCGGCCTGCGGCCCGACGAACTTCGGCCCCGAGAACAGCGGCGTGACCGCGGCCACCGGGCACTGCGTCTCGCAGATCGTGCACTTCACGCAGGCGTCCAGGCTCGACCGCGCGAACTCGTGGCCGGCGAACTCCAGGCCCGGCTTCAGGTCATCACTCATGCCAGCTCCTCCACGATCGAATCGGCGGCCCGCACCGCGCTGCCGAGCGCGATGCCGTCCCCGGACTTCTCGGCCCATCTCGACGAGCCGCCGATGATGCCGCCCGCCGCGAACAGGTTCGGGTGGACGGCCGCACCCGCGGCGTCCACCACCCGCATGTCCTTGCCGACGCGGACGCCGACCCGGAACAGCGGCTGCTCGGCACCCCAGTAGTCCCCGTGCACGAGTGGACCGTCGTCCAGGCCGGCCAGCGGCAGCCCGAACAGCGTCTCGGTGACGGCGCCGTAGGAGTCGAGTTCCAGCGCGCCGGACTCGAAGCCGCCCGTGGCCAGCACGAACGCGTCCCCGGTGAACTCCCGGGACGCCCCGGCCGTCGCCATCGTGACGCCCTTCACCACGCCGTCCTCGACCCGGGCGGAGGTCACGCGGGTGCCGTTCACCACCCGGACGCCGGACGCCTTCGCGAGCGCGGTGAGCGCCTCGTTCAGCCGCATGCCCGGCACGGACGGCGGCGGTAGCGGGATCTCGAAGACCGGGTGGCCGAGCTTCTCGGCCAGGTCCTGCCAGGCCGAGTGGTCCTTCAGGCCGAGCACGGCGGGCAGGCCGACCGTCTCGCCCTCGTTCAACTGCGGCTTCAGCGCGGCCGCGAACCGTCCCCGGAAGGCCTCGTCGTCGAACGCCCGGGCGTAGGTGAGGCCGGTGGAGTCGACCTCGCCCTCGCGCGCCGGCACGTCCACCACCACCGGCCGGGCGTCCAGGCGTCCGCCGTCGGGGAGTTCGGTACGGCTCAGGTTCGCCGCGACCAGTTTCGGGTGGAAGTCCTTCAACCGGCGCAGCCCGACGATCGCGAACCTCGCCCCGGCGGTGGCGTTGCCGGCCACCATGCTCGGCTGCGCCAGGCAGGTGGGCCGGATCGCGCCGACCGCGGTGGGCAGCTGGTAGTTCGCCTCGGCGTCGCCGACCAGCAGGTCGGGCAGCAGCCCCTTCAGGTACTCGACGCCGGTGTGCACGGCCTCCGCGCCGATCGCCGCGTAGGGGTGGCCCGGACGGGCGGACGCGACCGCGGACAGCGTCAGCACCGGGTTCGTGACCCGGTCGGGGGAGTAGCCGAGCACGTCGATGCTGCCCTGGCCGAGCTGTAGCCCGCCGAGGCCCTTGGCGAGCAGGGTCACAGCCACGCCGCTGCCGGCGAGGCGGTTGGCGGCGATCAGGCCGGCCAGGCCGGCGCCGATGACGATCACGCGGCTCACAGCGCCACCTCGCTTTCGGGCTGGGGCAGGTGCTCGACGTCGAGCGTGCCCTGGAAGATCCAGTTGTCGAGCGCCGTCTGGCGCACCTGGTCGCCGTACAGGATCGGCCACAGCCCGATCCAGCGGTTCTTCAGGAACAGGCGCAGCAGGCCGGTGGCGCGTTCGATGTCGATGTGGTCGGTCTCCAGCGCGATCCCGGTGGCCCGCATCGAGCAGAACCCGCCCTGGCAGGGGCCCATGCCGAGGCGCAACTGGCGGCGCAGGTCGTCGAAGGTGCCCTTCGGCTGGTTGGCGAGCGCGTCGGTGAACATCTTGCGGCTCATCAGCTCGCACTCGCAGATGATCTGGTCGTCCAGCCGGTCGTGCTCGCGGTCCTCCAGCCGGTGCGTGACCAGGTAGGTCCTGCCCGACTCCGAGCCGGGCAGGACCTCCTCGGCCGTGCGGCAGGCCCGCTTCTCGCCGAGCTTGTCGCACATCGCGTCCACGATGTGCTCGGCCATCAGCCGGTAGGTGGTGAGCTTGCCGCCGCCGATGGTGAGCATGCCGTCGAGGCCGTCGCGCTCGGTGTGGTCGATCACCGCCATGCCGCGGCTCATGTGCCGGGTGTCGGCCGCGGCGACGCGGGAGTCCTTGATCAGCGGACGCGCGCCCGCCCACGCGTGCAGTGCACGGGACTGGCGGAAGCCGGGGATCAGTACCTCGCCGGCGTCCAGCATCTGCTGCACCTCGTCGTGCTCGATGGCGAGGTCGTCGGGGTCGTCGACCTTCACGTCCGTGGTGCCGATGATGCTGACCGTGTGCACCGGGACGAGGATGTCGCCGTCGGCGGGGTAGATGCAGCGGTTCACCACCCGGTTCACCAGGCGGTGGTTCATCGCGATCATGATGCCGCGGCCGGGGATCACGTCCACCGGGTGCGCGCCGGCCATGGACGCGATCTGGCCGGCCCACGGGCCCGCGCAGTTGAGCACGAAGCTGCACTCGATCAGGACGTCCTCGCCGCTCTTGAGGTCCGTGCAGCGGACCGCGGTGACCTTCCCGTCCGCGGTGTCGATCTTGGTCACGCGGTGGTAGGTGAGGATCTCGGCGCCGTACGCCTTCGCCGAGTTGGCCGCGCCCCAGACCAGCTGCCAGCCGTCGACCGAGCCGTCCTGCACCTCGATCGCGCGCAGGATCCGCGGGTTCAGCCGGGGCTCGTTGCGCAGCGCCTCCGCGACGCTGATCTCCTGGGCAGGGACGCCGGTGGCCTTCGCGCCCTCGAGGAACTTGTCCGCGAACGCCGGGTCGTCGTCGGGACCGGTGACGAAGTAGCCCCCGGTCGCCTCGATCGCGTTCGCCTGGATCCGGGTCAGGATCGCGTTCTCCTGGGCGCACTCGGTGGCCGAGAGCGGATCGCTGACCACATAGCGTCCGCCGGAGTGCAACAGCCCGTGGAACCGTCCGGTGGTGCCCTGGCCGAGGTCGGCGCGCTCCAGCAGCACGGTGCTGTACCCGCGCATCGCCACGTCCCGCACCACTCCGGCGCCCGTCGAGCCGCCACCGATGACGACGACGTCAACCGCCAGCTTCCTCACGTAGACCTCCCTGAAGTCAGGCGACACCGGCGGCGGCCCGGGACTCCTCGTCGCGTCCGGGCAGCGCGCAGCGCGCTTCCTGTTGGTCAGGCTAGTCAGGCGCGGGTCCGGGAATCATCCCCGGGACGCAAGGTCGCCCAGACGTGCACGGGGCGTCCGCACACATGGGAAATCGACAGGCGTCCCGTCCTCTGCCCCCGTGACCCCCACAGACGCTCCCGAAATTCGTTGTTGCTCCCGAAATTTCGGGAGCAACAACGAATTTCGGGAGCGTCTGTCACGGGTGGGACGGGTGTGGTGGCGCGGCGGACGGTGGGGTCTCCTACAGCCGGGCGCGGTCGAGGACGGCGCGGGCGGTGCCCTCGTCGAGCACCAGGTCGGTGGCGGTGCCGGCGCGCAAAGCCCCGATCACCGCCGGGGCCCGGGACGGGTCGGCGACCACGCAGATCCGCCGCGGCACCCGCTGCAGCTCGGCCGGGGTCAGCCCGGTCGCGCGGTCGTTGTAGGAGATGTCGGCGTAGGAGCCGTCCTCGCGCAGCAGCACGGTGCACACGTCGCCGACCACGCCGTCCGCAGCGAGCTGGCGCATGTCCGAGGTGTCCATGTAGCCCGCGGTGTAGACGTGCGAGGGCACCCGTCCCTCCAGGCAGCCGACCCCGAACACGGCCAGGTCGAGCTTCTGGTGCAGCTTGAGCACGTTCTGCACCGACCGCTCCCGCCACATCGCCTGCTTCGTCGCCGCGTAGTCGAAGAATGCCGGCACGGGGAACAGCACCACGCGCGCGTCGAACGCGTCCCCGATCGACTGCAGGATCTCGCCGATGTAGGGGATGCCCGAGCTGCGCTGGTTGGCGCCGCCGTTGATCTGCACCACGGTCGAGCCGACCAGCGGACGCCGGCCGAGGTGCTTGACCACGTGCGACAGGGTCACGCCCCACGCCACGCCGATCAGCTGGTGGTCGTCCACGGCCTCGGTGAACAGGCGGCCGGCGAGCCGGGCGACCTGGTCGAAGCGGACGTTCTCGTTGGCGTTCTCCCGCACCGAGACCATGTGCACGCGGACGCCGAAGTGGCGGCTGATCGACGACGCCAGGGGCGACTGCGAACCGCTGTGGTCGGCGAGGCTGATCCGCACCAGACCGGACTCGCGCGCGTCCTTCAACAGGCGTGAGACCGAGGAGCGGGAGAGCTTCAAATGGTGGGCGATGCTCTCCATGGTCTCGCCCTGTATGTAGTAGCGGGAGGCCGCTTGGTACATGTCCTCGTAGCGCTCGTTCAACCTTGCACCCTTCCCGTGCACGTTCGTGCACAGGTCTAGCGCATGCGTTCAACCGTTAGCAAGATGGGCGGTGCGGGACGGGGTTAACGTTAGACACAGCCGTGCCCCCATCGCCGTGGTTCAGTGGTACGAAGGAGTCAGATGAACCTCACTGCGGTCGACACTTCTGTCGGCACCGTCGCCTGTGCAACGGACAGTGAGTCGGGCTCCGATTCCGCTGGACATTCTCCGAACCCACGTCCGCGCAGCCGAGCCTCGGCGGACGGGGCCAGCGTGAAGGCTCCGGTGACCAGCGTGGGTCGCCGCCAGGTCAGTCGGTCGCGCTGTTGCGCCGGCTGTCGTCCAGAACACCCGTCCGGCGCTCGACGCCTCTTGTGGGCGACTGGGGCGCGGCACCCCGCGCGGGTATCTGTCCCGTAATTCCGTCTCGTCTGATCAAGACCTGAACATCGCCTGCGTCCCCCAGGGGGACGCCCAAGCTGACGCCCCAGCGGGTGTCGGAAAGTGAGTACTTCGTGAACCTCGCCACGATCTTCCTGTCGGAGACAGTCGGCAGCGCGATGCTGCTGCTGTTGGGCTGTGGTGTCGTCGCCAATACCGCGCTCGCCAAGACCAAGGGCAATGGGACCGGCTTCCTCTTCGTCAACTGGGGATGGGGTCTCGCCGTCATGGCCGGCGTCATGGTCTCCGTCGCCTCGGGCGCACACATCAACTTCGCCGTGACCATGGGCATCGTCGCCTCCGGCGCGACCGAGTTCGTACCGGGCATCCCGGTTGACGCCGCGTCCATCTTCACCTACCTCGGTGGGCAGATGCTCGGCTCCTTCCTGGGTGCCGTCCTCTGCTGGCTGGCCTACAAGCAGCACTTCGACGAGGAGCCGGATCCGGCCACCAAGCTCGGCGTGTTCTCGACCGGCCCGGCCATCCGCAACTACACCTGGAACCTCGTCACCGAGATCATCGGCACCTTCGTGCTGGTCTTCTTCATCATGGCTCTCAGTGACTGGTCCGGCACGGCCCAGATCGGCTGGCTCGGCGCGCTCCCGGTGGCCCTGCTCGTCGTGGGCATCGGCGCCTCCCTCGGTGGCCCGACCGGGTACGCCATCAACCCGAACCGTGACCTCGGCCCGCGTATTGCGCACGCCGTGCTCCCGATCAAGGGCAAGGGCGACTCGGACTGGTCGTACTCCTGGATTCCGGTGGTCGGCCCGATCATCGGCGGCATGCTCGCCGGCTGGGCGAGCGGCTTCCTGCTGCACCTGACCTGATCGCCAGACTGCTGGTGGGGGCGCCGGGTATCCGGCGCGCCCACCAGCGGGAAATCCCGCCCCGAATGAAAGAGCGGGCCGGTGGCCGCCGACCCGCTCTCAACTCAACCATCGTCCGCAACGAACAATGATGTGGAAGGAATTATCCATGGCCGACAAGTACATCCTCGCGATTGACCAGGGAACGACCAGCTCCCGGGCCATCGTCTTCAACCACGAGGGACGGATCGTCTCCGTGGGCCAGAAGGAACACGAGCAGATCTTCCCGAGGGCCGGTTGGGTCGAGCACAACGCGATCGAGGTCTGGGACGCGGTCCGCGAGGTCGTCGCCGAGGCTCTCGCCAAGGCGAGCCTGAACAAGGAGAACATCCAGGCGGTCGGCGTGACCAACCAGCGCGAGACCACCCTGGTCTGGAACAAGGAGACCGGCCAGCCGGTCTACAACGCCATCGTCTGGCAGGACACCCGCACCGCGAAGATCATCGAGGAACTCGGTGGCGGTGACCAGGACAAGTACAAGGCCCGCGTCGGCCTGCCCCTGGCCACCTACTTCTCCGGTCCCAAGGTGAAGTGGGTCCTGGACAACGTCGAGGGCGCCCGCGCCGACGCCGAGGCCGGCAAGCTCGTCATGGGCAACATGGACACCTGGGTGATCTGGAACCTCACCGGTGGCGTCGACGGCGGCGTGCACGTGACCGACGTCACGAACGCGTCCCGCACCATGCTGATGGACCTGAACACCCTCAGCTGGGACGCCGAGATCGCGGCCGACATGGGCATCCCGATGAGCATGCTGCCCGAGATCAAGTCGTCCTCGGAGGTCTACGGCTACGGACGCGAGCAGGGCCTGCTCGGCGGCATCCCGATCGCCGGCGACCTGGGCGACCAGCAGGCCGCCACCTTCGGCCAGGCCGCGTTCAACGTCGGCGACGCCAAGAACACCTACGGCACCGGCTGCTTCATGATCATGAACACCGGCGAGGAGATCGTTCCCTCCAAGAACGGCCTGCTCACCACCCTGTGCTACAAGATCGGTGACCAGAAGCCGATCTACGCGCTCGAGGGTTCGATCGCCATCACCGGCGCCCTGGTGCAGTGGCTGCGGGACAACCTGAAGATGTTCTCCTCCGCACCGGAGATCGAGGAGCTGGCCGCGTCCGTCGAGGACAACGGCGGCGCCTACTTCGTGCCGGCGTTCTCGGGCCTGTTCGCCCCGTACTGGAAGGCTGACGCCCGCGGTGCGATCGTCGGTCTCACCCGGTTCGTCAACCGTGGCCACATCGCCCGTGCGGTCCTGGAGGCCACGGCCTTCCAGACCCGCGAGGTGCTGGACGCCATGGAGGCCGACTCCGGCGTGAAGCTCGCCGAGCT
>JAGQUI010000002.1 GCA_020438595.1 Propionibacteriaceae bacterium
CCGGTCGGCGCATCCGGGGTGGGGAATCTGATCGCCGCACCCCTGAACGGACGGCGCCGCGTCGAGCGTCGAACGACGTTGTTCGTGGACCTCGCCACGTGGGAGCCGTGGCCGGATCAGTGGGAGTTCCTCTCCCGCCTCGACCGAATCACACCGCGCCAGGTGGCAGCGGTTGGCCGCAGGGACCGGATCAGCGTCGGCCCCGAGGTCACGCGACTCGAAGCCTCTCCGGCGACCGTCCTCCGACCGCGACCGCCGGCCCAGGTGCGAGCGACCCTGTCCGCCCGGCTCGTGATCCGCGACGAGGATCTGACGCCGGCACTGTCGGCGGCGCTGCGGCACGCGGCCACGATCCACAACCCGGGCTTCTATGAGGCGCAGCGCGCTCGGCGCTCGACCTGGAACATCCCCCGATTCGTCCAGGGCTTCGACGTCGCCCTCAACGGCGACCTACTGCTGCCGCGCGGGCTGCGCGAACAGGCCGCAACCCTGATCGCCCAAGCCGGAAGCGAACTGACATGTGAAGACGAACGGAGTCAGGGCAGCGAACTGAACGCGTCCTTCCTCGGGCAACTCGACGACCGGCAGGCAACCGCGGTGGACGCGATGCTCGCCCACGAGGACGGCATCCTGCACGCACCCACCGGCTCGGGCAAGACCGTGATGGCCTGCGCGATCATCGCCGAACGCGCAGTCAGCACACTCGTCCTGATCAACAAGACCGCCCTCGCTGCACAATGGCGCGAACAGGTCAGGACCCTGCTCGGCATCAAAGCCGGCCAACTCGGCGGCGGGCGGACCAAGACCCGCGGCCAAGTCGACATCATGCTGCTGCAGTCCCTGTCCCGCCTCAGTCCCGCCGAGATCAACGCCCTGACGGCGGGCTACGGCCAGGTCATCGTCGACGAGTGCCACCACATCGCCGCCGGGTCCTACGAGAACGTCGTCTCGCAGATCAGGGCGGCCTGGTGGCTCGGACTCACCGCAACACCCGAACGCAAGGATGGCCTTGAACAGGTCACCACCTGGCAGCTCGGGCCCATCCGCCACGTCATCACCGACCTCCTGCCGAGCGAAGACACCCTCGTCACGCCCTACGACGGCCCCCGACGGGAGCTGCAGATCCACGAGACCACCTTCAGGTGCGCCGCTGATCTCGATCTCGCACAACCCGGTGCGATCACCCAACTCGGCGGACTACTCGCCGCTGACGCCGACCGCAACCAGCAGATCGCCCACGACATCGCCGTATCCCTCCGAGACGGACGCAAGTGCCTTGTCCTCTCCCGCCGCCGCGACCACCTCACCGCCCTCGCCGCGCTCCTACCCGACACCGAGGCACTGATCATGCGCGGCGGCACCGGCACGAAAGCGCTCGCCGCGATCCGGGAACGCATCACGGACACCGATCCGACAGATCCGCTCCTGGTCATGACAACCGTCCCCTACGGCGGCGAAGGATTCGACGCACCCATCATCGACACCGTCTTCCTCGTCGGCCCGATCTCCTACCCCGGCCTGGTCGTGCAAGCCGTCGGACGAGCGCTACGCCGACACGCAGGAAAGACCAACGTAATCGTTCACGACTACCTCGACGCCAAAGTGCCCGTCCTCACAGCCCAGTACGCCCGGCGCCGCGCGGCCTACCGACAGATGGGGTTCATAGCCTGACGGGCCGTGCCTCGCCTGCTGCACCCGCGCCCTCGGTGAGCAAGGCAACGACACCATGGGGTAGCCCTCCCACAGTGGTCCGTACAGTTACTTGAACACGCGCGTGGGGCGAATGAGGGGCAGGTACACCAGGTTCCGACGCGCGCTCCAGGCATCACACCTAGTCGGGGCCGGTTTCGCCGTGCCATTTCCGTGGGGCAGGAGTGACCCCGAGAGGGCCTACCTGACCCGAGGACGCCAACCCCGTCGAGCGAAAGCTCTAGTCACAACGATTTGGCGCAAGCCCGGAATGGACATGAGAGAGGATTTGGGTTTCGGTGTTTGCCCTAGTCAAAGGCACCTTACGGTGCGCGAGAGAGGAGTTGAACCTCCCGCGGGGCACGACCGAACATGCCTCCCACTAGGGGTTTTGTACACTTCCTTCGCCTCGAGACGACGCGCGTGGGGCAAATGAGGGGCAGCACGCGGCGTTCCCGGCAGCCGAACCAGTGAGTCGGCGGGACTCGGCCGCTTCAGCACGGCAACCAATATCGCCACGACCGTGCCGGCACCAACGCCGCCGATCAGGTCAGGAAGCGCCTTCCCTCGCCCGATGCGCCGTCAGCACGCTCGCCGAAGCGGTGCTGGACCTCATCGACGAAGGCTCCGACACCGGCCCGACGCAGCCGCGCGAGCACCTGCGGATAGGAGAGTTCGGGACGTCGCGACGCTGACGCCTGGGCACGCAGCGCGTCCTGAACAAGTCGCGGGTGCAGGTCGAGCTGGTCGAGCAGGAAGTCCTGCGGGTGGACGACCGTGATCCCGAAGCCTCCGACCGACTCGGGCGGAAAGTCCTTGGTGTTGAACGTCACGATGACCTGGCAGCCGCCGTGGATCGCGGCGGCGAGCACGTGCCGGTCCTTCGGATCGCAGCGCAGGCCGTCGATCAGCCCCCCGTAGCCGGTCACGCTCGCATCAGGGAAGGCCCGCTCCATCTGTGCGATCCGGCGCTCCGCCTTCGCCGCGTCCAGGCCGGCGTGGCGGATCAGGTTCCGCGACAGTTCTTCCAGTACCTCCGCCGACCAGTGCGGACGGTAGGCGCTGGCCTCGGCGACCCGCAGAAGCGTGTCGGCGAGCGCCGCGCCATACAGGACGTTGGTGTCCAGAAAGGCAGGAAACGTCATGGGTCAGCGCATCGCGGGAGGCGGGCCGTCGGTCGCCTCGTACAGCCCCGCGTCTGCGGCCTCCCGCGCCATCGCGTCCAGGATCTCCCGGCGGCGGGACTGCATCGCCTCCTGGTAGGCCACGAGGTCCTGCAATTGGACGTAGCGGTGCCGGCCCGGCTTGGACATCGGGATCTCACCACGCTCCAGCAGCCGCACCAGCGTTGGACGGGAAACACCCAGGTAGTCCGCAGCCTGCTGCGTGGTCAGCCGGGCACTCTGAGGGATCACGCTGACCGCCAAGCCCTGCATCAACGCCTCCGCGACCTGCACCAGCGCCGCATGCAACGGCTCAGGCAACTCGATCCGGCTGTTGTCCGGCGCCACCAGCGCCGCCCTCGATGTCGGCGTGAGGATCCCCCGATCGGACAGCGCCTGGACGAAGTCGACGATCTGCGCCTCCGACCCCTCCGCGAAGTAGGTCCTTGTATCAACGGTCGCTTGATTCCCGGTCATCCCAACCACCTCCTCTGACCGTCAGACTACCAGCCAGACACCGACAAACGAACAAAACGAACGGCGCTGCGGCACCAGCCATTTCTGTCCGCTGGGCATGCGGACAAGCTCCCACTGAGCATTCCGACAGGTCCCTCTCCCTCAAGTGCTCCCCAGGCCGCCCACCGTGTCTCTGACAGTCCCGACGGCCGTTGGCAAACTGGCTTCGGCGCCAGGCGGACACTCGCACCTGGCTGCGGATTGTGGTCCCGTTCCCGGGCCTGGGTCCGTGTCTGCGTGCGATGGTCACCAGTGGCGACTAGTCCGAAGACCTGGGGTCGCGGTTGCGGTTGCAGCCCAGTAGACCTCAGGTTCCTGAACCCGCCCACGTAGCCGAGTCCTGGACGACCTCGGCGATCTCGTCCGCGATCTCAGCCACGGTGCTGATCGCCGTGTTGCGCGCAATCTTGTCGACCAGGGACGGCGACTGCTTGGCGATCTCGTCCCGGGAGATCTCGTGCCAGATAGGCAGCATCCGTTGGTCGCCGTTGACGCTCATCCCGATGATCCCGTCTAGCTCGTACTGTGGCCAGCCCTTGGCGAAGAACGACCTAGACAGGATCACGACACCGAAGGTGCTGTGGGCGAGGCCGTAGTCGATCTTGCGCCGCAGGCTGTCACCGATCTTGAGTTCTGTCTTGTCGAGCCACACCTTCAGCCCGCGGACACGCAGTTCCGCGGCCAGCGGCTCAGCGACGGCTTCCTTGTCCTCGCTGGCGTGGGAGATGAACACGTCCCAGGTCTCGCCGTTGTCATCGGGGACGATCGGGGCACGCTCGTGTCGAATACCGCTCAGCGCCGGCAGGGATGCGGACCTCGCCGTTGGCAGCGGTGGGGGTTCGACAGTCGCCGAGTGCCTGACATTGGTGCCTCGGAGCCCGATCAAGTCGACGGTGAGGTACCAGGTGCCGGTGCTTGGAACGACGATCCGGAACGGAGTCTTCGTGACCAGTCCGCCTCGGTAGCGGTGGTTTCGCCCGTTCTTGTAAGCGTTGAAATTGGTGCTGTCCATGAGGCGGACATTGGCTGCCGTGCTCAATGTGACGACGATCGTCGAGCCCTTCTCCAGCCGGTTCCAGTGGTACTGGAAGAACGTAGCTCCTGCCATCGCGACCCTCCCTAATCACCAACAGGCTAGGGCTCAGGACGGACACTTCTTGGGCGGCGGGGCTGCTGAGCGATGTCTCAGCTCGCCACGCCCATCGAATCTGGTCGCCGGTCAGTGCTGACTGCGGCCGCGACCAGCGGCCCGGAGTCGCACAGGATCACGAGCGGGACGTGCCGAAGCCTCCGGTAAGGATCCCATCAACGCCCTCGGAGAGGTCCATGCGCCCGTCCTTGTCGATCCCCATGCCGAAGAACGCCGGCGGCCAGGATCGGTCAGGGGACGTCGCCGGTAGCCGGCGCCGTACGTCGGCGAGCGCCCGAGCGACCTGGTCGTCGGGCAGCGCGTCAACGAGCTCGTGAAGCTCGAGGCGATCCGCGGCCATGACACCGAGCCTACGGCCAGCGGCCGACAACACTTCGAAGCTCTACTTGAAGGAACTGGGTTCAAGTACCTTCCAAGTAGCGCTCCGCAGGACACCATGAGGAGGACGGTGATGACAACCAAGGCGGACAAGTACATCCGCTTCGATGCGGCCGACCACCTCGACGGTATCGACGACGCTGCCGCCTACTTCCAGATCGCCCTGGAGCAGTCCGCGGACGACCCGACCGCGGTTCCCCGCGCCCTCGGCGTGATCGCCCGCTCTCGACGCATGGAAGAACTCGCACCTGAGGTTCACTAGCCGTTCTTCGCGAAAGGCCGGCCGTTCTCGGCGGCATTGAAGGTACGGTCGTCGCGTGGATCAACCAGTGCCCGTCGACCCCGAGATCAGTCAGAGCTGGACAGTGACCGCGATAGGCAGCCGCGTGAGTCAGCGGACGCTGGAACTCGTCGGCGAGCCAGCGCCCGGATCCAGACTCGCTCAAGTCGATACGGCCTACCCCTATGAGCAGGTCTCCGGGCGGGTGAGGGGCTATTTGAGCGCAGCACTGGAGCACCTCATCTTCTGGGCCGACTACGCCACACCGCTCAAGTTCCATGAGGACCAGGCCGTACTCGTGTCACTTCGGCCGGCATACACGATCGCGCGGGCAGCGCTCGAAGCGAGCGCACAGGCCGTCTGGTTGATGAACTCGCCGGACCCGACGGAGTGCATTCGCCGGCATCTTTGCCTGGCGCGCTGGGACCTGCAGGAATACCGCAAGAGCAAGCTGGATACAGCTGCGAAGGAGTCGATCAAGGCCCAGGAAGCTGAGCTCGTTCAACGCGTGTCTGCGGTCTTCGCCGAGGACCAGATCCGCCCACCCAACGGTTATCTCGACGTGATCAGGAGCGCATGCTCAGCCGAGGAACTTCCACTCACGGCGGACGACGCCGAGCGACTGTGGCGAGCAGCGAGCGGTGCCGCACACGGGAAGCAGTGGCCCAATGTTGAACTGCGCACGACTGTCGCCACAGGGATGACCCAGTCTGTTCAGGAGACCGCACTTGTGCCAGACCCGATCGGGATCCGCGACGTGCTCAACGCCGGCTACAAGGTGACCCAGTACGGAGTCCTTCGGTTCGCCGACTACAGCGGCGCTGATCTGCACCAGCTCTCACTGGATGCGACGCTGTGGGTCAGCAGCCGCCTCCCGCAGCGGAGGGATCTCCCAGCGGGGACCTTTGAGAGAATCACCTCGGACGTCGTCACGCGCCACACTGCGATCCGCGTGAGCGGTTCGGCGGAGTGATCGTTGTTCTCAGGATTCTAGTCGCCGGACTCGAGCGGGTCTGGTACCGGATCGACGCACTCTGGCAGATCCTCGCCGGGCGTTGGGGCTGCTGCTCGTCCACGGATGTAGGCCCTTCGATTCGCCCACGTCACGTCGTAGACATCCAAGTCGCTCACCATGGACTCGCTGTAGAGCGGGTCGCTGGCTGGCGCGAAAAGGGCGAACAAATCTTGGTCGAATTCGCTGATCTTCGGAACCGGGTTTGCTGAAACGAGATAGGCCAGGCTTACGCAGCGGGCGGCGAGGTCCTCGGCTCCATACGCGATGCCGAGTTCGGCCTGAATCGCTTCGCGTGCTGCCGGGACTGATCCGTATCGCTGGATGAACATGAGCGGAAACAGTGTCGACGCCTCCGGGTCGGCGTTGTCTGCTTGGCGGATGTTCTCAAGGAACGCTTCAAGAGCCTCGGACGCCAGGGTGCGCGCGACAGCCTCGACAGCGTCGGTGCATGCGAGCCGGTCACGCGCTGCCGACCAGATCACGTGGAGACGCAGGATCAAGTCGTCGCAGCAGCGAAGGCTCTCCGCAAGTGCGACGGGATCGGTCTCGCCGGGTAGTCGTTCTATGAGGTTCGCCGCCCAGCGGGTCCCTCGCTCTTGACGCCGGAAGAGGGGACGCCTTGTGGGACGGCGATACCTGACCCTGCCCCTGGGGCGAACGAGGGGCAGGTGGCCAGCGTCGAATGGCCATGGGCACCCGGCGCACCAAGCAAAGTGTCGGCGACGGTTTAAAACGATGCCACCGCGACGGGGTGGTTTCCAGCGAACGATGCAACGTAAGCCTGTGTTTGGAGGTTCTCGTTGTCCACTCGTCGTATCCCGAAGGGGCCCGGCCGGCGGCCGAAGTCGTTGGCCCGTCAGCGGTTTCTGGAGTTGCTCGCCCAGGGCGTGCCGTTACGGCTGGCTGCCATTGAGGTGGGCGTCAGCCGGTCGGCTGCACAGATCTGGAAGAACGGCACGACGGTGCGCCGGAAGGATGGCACGGTCAAGATCGTGCCACCGCTGGAACCGCTCGCTGTTCGTCCGATCTCGCCCCGGTTCCTGTCCGAGGACGAACGGGTGCGGATCGCCGACATGGCCAGCCGCGGTGACGGTCCGACCGTGATCGGTGAGGCGCTGGGTCGGGCGCCGTCGACGATCAGCCGTGAGCTGCGCCGCAACCTGCACACGACAGGCCAGTACCGCCCGTTCCACGCGCAAGTCCTCGCCGCGCAACGGCGTCGGCGGCCCAAACAGCCGAAACTCGCCGGCAACGCGGTGCTGCGCGCGTTCGTCGTCGACCGGCTGGCCGAGAAGTGGAGCCCGCAACAGATCAGCCGTGCCCTGCGCGCGGCACATCCCGACGAGCCAGCGATGCGGCTGGCGACCGAGAGTATCTACCTGGCGTTGTACCGGCCATCGAACGGCCTTGTCAGAAAGCCGTCGCCGCTGCGCACCGGCCGGGACCACCGGCGTGCCCACACCCGACAGATCCGTGCCGGTCGACGGTTCGCCCAACCCATGCTCAGCGTCCACGACCGCGGCTTCGAACCCACCGACCGCAGCACACCTGGCCACTGGGAAGGAGACCTGATCGTCGGCCCGAACCACCGCTCCGGGATCGGCACCCTGGTCGAACGACAGACCCGCCACACCAAGCTGCTCCACCTCCCGGTGCAGGACTCGATGACGGTCCACGCCGCCCTCGTGCGGACCCTGGGCCAGCTGCCGGCCGGCCTGCGCCGTACCCTCACCTGGGACCAGGGCACCGAGATGGCCCGCCACCTCGAGGTCGCCGCCGAAGTGGACATCCGGGTGTACTTCTGTGACGCCGCGAGCCCGTGGCAACGGGGCACGAACGAGAACACCAACGGCCTGTTGCGCCAGTACTTCCCGAAGTCGACCGACCTCTCGATCCACACCCCAGCCGATCTCGCCAGGGTCGAGTCCGAGCTTAACCGGAGACCCCGGATGGTCCTCGGAGACCGCAGCCCAGCCGAGCTGTTCAACGCCCTGCTAGCCTCCCAGCATCACCCACCGTTGCGATGACCGCTGGAAACCACCCGGCGGAACTGACCAGTTTTCGAGCGTCGTCCACACGGTGCCACACCGGCGGGACAGCGCTGACGCACCTCCTTCCAGCTGGTGCCCGCGGTCGACCCACACACCTGGGTGGACGGGGCGCTCCGGTCACGACCCGGACGCTCGGCCAAGTCCTGCGAACCTGGCGGGCCTCACGGCACAGTGACCCACCAGGGAGATCCGCCGTTCCTGCCGCCGGCTAGCGGTATCGAGCTCGGCTGATGCTCACCGCAACCAACGATCGGCGCAGGATGATCGCCTCTGGGAATCCCCTGCCATCTTCGTGTTCGGCCAGGGTGACGGCCAGTGCCTGGCGGGCGTGCGCGCGTACCTGTTCTCGGCGGACGCGGCCGACTACGTCCGGCGAGAGCAGTCGGGTTGGGAGACGTGGCTCAGTGAGCTGCCGGCTCCTAAGCTCGACTAGCCAGTCTCGCCCGGGACTTCGACAGCACAGGGGTGCGGACGCTGTCGGCGGCGCCGATGATGCCGGCGTCGTTGGCGAGGGCTGCGGTGATGATACGCAGTTCGCCGCGGTATCCGCGTCCGGAGAGACTGCCAAGGAAAGTCTTGCGGGCGGACGGCAGGATGAGGTCAGCGGCGGCCGTGGCGATGCCGCCACCGACCACGACGATCTCGGGGTCGACCACCGCGGCGAGGGTGGCGATGCCGATGCCGAGGTACTTCCCGAAGCGGCGCAGCAGCCGGATCGCGACCGGGTCGCCGACGCGGGCCGCGGCGGTGACGTGGGCACCCGAGATCGGTTCGCCGCCCGCGAGGTCGACCATGTGCATGGCACCGTTCGGGTCGGTGACTGCGATGCTCTGGGCGAGCTTGGCCAAGGCGGTGCCGGACGCGTACGCCTCCCAACAGCCTTCCTGACCGCACCCGCAGTAGTGGCCGCCAGGCACGATCTTCATGTGGCCCAGCTCTGCGGCCGCGCCGAACGCCCCGCGAATCAGCCGGCCGTCAGCCACCACCGCACCACCTAGGCCCGTGCCCAGGGTCAGCATGACCATGTCGGATACGCCGCGGCCGTTGCCGAACCGGTACTCCGCCCACGCCGCCGCGTTGGCGTCGTTCTCGATCACCACCGGCCGCTGGATCAATGCCTCGAGACGCTCTGCGAGCGGGTGGTCACGCCAGGCGATGTTCGGCGCGAACAACAGCTTGCGCCGATCCGAGGAGACGAAGCCGGCCGCGGCCACCCCGACGCCTTCCACGTCGCGGCCCGCCATCAGTTGACGGACGGCCTCGGCGACCAGTACCTCGATCTGGGCAGGATCGGAGGCGTCGGTGGCCCGGCGCGTGGTCGCCACGATTTCGCCGGACTCGCCGACCACACCGGCGAGGATGTTAGTGCCGCCGATGTCGACACCGATCGTGAACGCCATCAGCCCTACTCGCCCGGCTGGCGGGTGGTGGAGAAGGCGGCGTCGAAGCTGGCGGTGGGGGCGTCGAACAGGTTGGCGCGGACGTAGTCGAGGGCCTCCTTGGCGCCGCGCAGGCGGTCCATGCCGGCGTCCTCCCACTCGATGCTGATCGGGCCGGTGTACCCGATCGCGTTCAGCGTCCGGAAGCACCGCTGCCAGGGCACGTCACCGTTGCCGGTCGACACGAACGTCCAGCCCCGGCGCGGGTCTGCCCAGGGCAGGTGCGAGCCCATGCGTCCGTTGCGGCCGTTACCGACCGACATCTTCGTGTCCTTGCAGTCGACGTGGTAGATCCGGTCGGCGAAGTCGACCAGGAACCCGACCGGGTCGAGTTCCTGCCACATCATGTGGGAGGGGTCCCAGTTCAGCCCGAACGCCTCCCGATGCCCGATCGCGTCCAGCGTCAACACCGTCGACCAGTAGTCGTAGGCGATCTCGGAGGGGTGCACCTCGTGGGCGAACCGCACCCCTTCTGAATCGAACACGTCCAGGATCGGGTTCCACCGCCGCGCAAAGTCGGCGTACCCGTCCTCAATCACACTGTCCGGCACCGGCGGGAACATCGCCACGTACTGCCAGATCTTCGACCCGGTGAAACCCACCACGGTGTCCACACCGAGCTTCCGCGCAGCCACGGCGGTCAGCTTCAGCTCTTCCGCTGCCCGCTGTCGCACGCCCTCGGCGTCCCCGTCGCCCCACACGGCGTCCGACACCATCTCGCGGTGCCGGAAGTCGATCGGGTCATCACACACCGCCTGACCCTTCAGGTGGTTGGAGATGGCCCACACCCCCAACCCGTACTTCTCGAGCGTGGCCCTCTTCTCCGCCACATACGCGTCATCGGAGGCGGCCCGGTAGACGTCGAGGTGGTCGCCCCAGCAGGCGATCTCCAAACCGTCATACCCCCAGCCGGACGCCAGCCGGCACACCTCCTCGAACGGCAGATCGGCCCACTGGCCGGTGAACAGGGTCACAGGACGGGACATGCGCTCCTCAATTCCATACAGATGGACTGGCTGATGATCAGACAAACGGGACTGCTGGCGAGTCCTCGCCCGGACGTGAGTGCAGGGACACGTCCGGGCGAGGGGACTGGCCGTCAGTCAGGGCGAACGAGCGCGGTCTCCCACCGGTCGAAACCAGCCTCGGTCAACTTCGGCAGTTTCGCGACGAAGGCGGCCACATGCGCGGTCTGGTCGTGCTCGTGCAGTGCCTCTTCGCTCGCCCAGTGCTCGTACAACCACACCCTGGACTCATCCTCTAGTTCGGCATGAACCAGGTAGGCGTGGCAGCCCGGCTCACGCAGGCTCGCTTCGGACAGGGCCAGGAGCTCTTCCTGGAGGTCCTGTGCACGGCCGGGTCGCGCCGTGAACGAGACGAAGAGGACAATCCCGTGGCCTTCCATTGGCTATCCCTGAATCGACTCGACCGCGACCCAAGCGCCGGTCTCGGCCGACTCGACGATGGCGTCGTCGATCAGCGCAATCTGGTACCCGTCAGCGAAGTTGGGGCTGACCGTGCCGCCCTCGGCAATCGCCTTGAAGAAGTCGTAGGCCTCGATGATCTTGGTCTCGCCGTATCCGATTCCGAGGGCTGGGATGGGCCACAGCCCTGCACCATACGGATGCGCCGGACCCGTGTAGACGGTCCGGAACCCGCGCCGGTCGCCCTCGTCGGACGCGAAGCAGACCTGGAGTTCGTCCCTGCGCTCGTAGTTGAAGTAGATCGAGCCCTCGGTGCCGTGGATCTCCAGGGTGATGAAGTTGTTCCGGCCGTAGGCGTTCCGGGTGGCCTCCACCGACCCGATGGCCCCATTCCGGAACTTCAGCATGGTGATGACCTCGTCGTCGACGTCCACGGCTGCGCGCGGCCCTCCGCCACCCTTGCTGGTGCCCAGCAGGTCCGCGCCGCCGGACTGCACGGGGCGCTCCGGAATCCAGGTCCTCATGATCGCGTTGACCTCGGAGATCTCACCGGCGAGATAGCGGGCCATGTCGATCACATGCGTGCCGATGTCCCCGAGCGTGCCCGAGCCGGCGATGGACTTCTGGAAGCGCCAGGACAGCGGTGAGTCGGGATCGGCACTCCAGTCCTGGAGGTAGGTCCCGCGGAAGCTGAGGATCTTGCCGATCGCCCCTTCCTCGATGTACTTCTTCGCCAGTGCAACGGCCGGCGTGCGACGGTAGTTGAAGGCCACCATGTGGACGACCCCGGCATCCTTCACCGCCTCGTACATGGCCTTCGCGTCGCCGGTCGTGCTCGACAGCGGCTTCTCGCAGATGATGTGCTTGCCTGCCTTCGCCGCAGCAATGGCGACCTCGGCGTGCAGGTTGTTCGGTGTGGCGATGTCGACAACGTGGATCTCGGGGTCGTCGATGATCTCGCGCCAGTTCGAGGTTGACCGCTCGAAGCCGAACCGCTTCGCCGCTGTTGAGGCGAGGTCGTCGTTCGCTTCGGCCAGGACCTTACGCACTGGCATCGCCGGGGCGGGCCAGAAGAACATGGGCATAGCGGCATAGGCCAGGGAGTGCGCCTTGCCCATGAATCCGCCGCCGATCAGGCCAACGTTGAGTTCTTGCATCTCTACATACTCCTTTGTGTTGTGAGCGCTCAGTCGCGGCCGATGCCGGCCTCGGCGAGAAGGTGTTCCAGGTAGTCCTTGCTGATCCGAGCGGCGTCCTTGGGATCGCCGTCGTAGCTGTCGAGCTCCACCATGAGCCAGCTGGAGTAGCCGCTTTCGGCGACAGCCCGAATGATGTCGCCGAAGTCGAGTACGCCCTTGCCGAGGGGCATGAAGTTGAAGGGCTCCGGCTGGAAGTCCTTGAGGTGGACATGCCGGACGCGGTCGGGGTAGGTCCGGATGAGCTCGGCGGGGTCGCCGCCGCCCGCGAAGAGGTGGGCGGTGTCAGGGCAGAACCCGATCCGGCTGCGGCCCATGATCACTTTCAGCTCGTCGGGGTTCTCAACGATGGTGGAAAGGTGAGGGTGGTAGCTCGCTTCGAGTCCATACTCCTCGGCGATATCGCAGACGCTGTCAAGAGCGTGGCCAAGACGCGTGTAGTCCTCATCGCTGGTTCCCGCAGCTCGCCTGGCACCTCCGCCAACAACGAGTCGCTTCGCATCGAACTGGGCGGCGAGCTGGGCGGCCCGCCGCACCCGGTGCAATTCATCAGGCAGAATGTCCGCGTAGATGAAGTTGGCGCCCGTGTAGACGCTGACAAGCTCGAGCCCAGCCTGGCGAAGAGCGTTCTTCAGCTCGTCGGGGCGCTCGGCGAAGTCGGCGACATTGCCGTCGAACATCTCGGTGCCCTGGTAGCCAACCTCCCCGATCTCGGCGATCGCCTGGAGGGCGTCGCCGTTCGCCCGGTAGAAGAGGTCCTTGACGCTGGTGACGCCGACAGGGTCGCCAACGACCCCACCCCATGTGATCGAGCAGTAGCCCAGTTTCATTGCGATTCTCCTTCTGTCTTTTGTACGGACGGGCGTCTTGCCCGAGCGAGTTCTGTGAGGGGAGGAGGTCGTTAGGCGACCTCTGTCCAGGATGAGTCGGCGGCCGAGGCGACCACGGCAGCTGTGATCCGCGCGGCGCGCAGGCCGTCGCTGAAGGTGGGCAGGCCGTCGACTCCCTCGCCGCGCACGGCGGCGTACACGTCACCGATGAACGAGGAGAAGGCGTCTTGGTATCCCTGCGCATGGCCCGCCGGCAGTCTGGAGAGCCTCCGTGCGTCCGGGTACTCCTGTGCCGGGTCCCGCAGCAGGAGACGGCTCTCGTCGCGTCCACCAATCCAGAGCAGATCGGGTGTCTCCTGGTCGAAGGAGTAGGACGCGTCGGTGCCGTCGAAGGAGAACCAGAGCCTGTTCTTCCGACCCGGGGAAACCTGGCTCACTACCAAAGAGCCCGCGGCGCCTTCGTTGGTCTCGAAGATGATCACGGCTCCGTCCTCGGTCCCCGTGCGATTCTCAAACGCGTTGGCAGTGCGGGCAGCGAGGCGAACGATGCGTTGACCGGTGGCGAACTCCATCAGGTCGCACCAGTGGACGCCGATGTCCCCGAACGCGCGGGAGACGCCTCCCAGCTTCGGATCGACCCGCCAGTTGGTGTCGGCGTTGCGGGAGAGCCAGTCCTGGAGGTAGGAGCCATGGAGAAGCCAGATGGACCCGGCCTGCCCGGCCGAGATCCGCTGCCGGATATCGCGAACGTTAGGATGGAACCGGTAGATGAATGGCACCGCGGCCACCACACCTGCCGCCGAGGCAGCAGCGGTCAACGCCTCGGCATCACCCACGGTGATCGCCAACGGCTTCTCGCAGATCACCGCCTTGCCGTGCTCGATCGCCAGTTGGGCCAAGGCGGCGTGGGTTGCGTTCGGTGTACAAATGTGCACGACATCAACTTCAGAGGACGCGATCAGCTCCTCAGCCGAAGCAGCCGCTGCTTCGGCGCCGAGCAGAGTGGCGGCTCTGCTGGCGGCTTCGGGTGTGACATCGGCCACACGGGTCAGGCGACCGCCGGCAGCCCGGACTCCGTAGGCGTGGACGCCCCCGATGAATCCCGTGCCGATGATGCCTGAGCGCAGCGCGATTGGGCGGCTTTCCGTCATGACCGGATCACTTCTTCCTGGCGAGCGCCACCGCGAGGATGATGATGGCCCCACGGACGACCTGTTGCTGGCTGGACTCAAGTCCGGCGAGGATCAAGCCGTTGTTGATCAGCCCGATCAGAAGCGCCCCAAACAGCGTGCCGATGATCGTGCCAGAGCCTCCGAAGAGGCTGGTGCCTCCAAGAATGACGGCTGCGATCGCTGACAGTTCGTCACCGGATCCCCATTGGAACCGGCCCGATTGGAGCCGGCCAGCATAAAGCATCCCGGCCAGGCCGGCCATGACCCCGGAGATGAGCAGTACCGAGAACTTGATCTTCTTGGTCTTCACGCCAGTGAACTCCGCGGCCATTCGGTTGCCGCCAGTGGCGAGGACCTGCCGACCGAACTTGGTCCGGGCCAGAACGACTGCTCCTGCAGCCACCACCAACGCCATCCAGACGAGCAAGCCGGGGATCGGGCCGATGTCACCACCACCGAAGATCCCATTGAATGTGTCATTGAGGATTGGCTGTGGCGCCGAGTTGGTGATCCACTGCGCGATACCGAAAGCGATGCCCAACATGCCAAGGGTCACCAAGAACGATGGTATTCCCAGCAGGCTTACCAAGGATCCGTTGACTGCCCCGACAAGTGCGCCCACGGCGAGCCCGGCAACGATCCCTGGCACGAGGCCGTAATTGGCGATCGTCATCGCGCTCACTACGCTGGACAAACCAGCAATCGAACCGACGCTAAGGTCGATCTCGGCACATGAAATCACAAAGGTCATACCGACCGCTATCACCGTGATGGTGGCCGTCTGCCGGAAGATGTTCAGCAGGTTGTTGCGGGATAGGAATCCTTGGTTGGCGAGCATGACGGCGAACAGGATGAACACCACCACGAAGGCAATGTAGATAATGTACCTGCGCCAGTCCACATCCCGGAGGCGCTGCGCCAGAGTCAGCGCAGGATCGGCTTCGGTAGCCGCAGTCAGGTTTGGATCCGACATTCTAGACTCCTAGGACAGCTAGTTGCAGGGATTCTTCGTCTGGGATTTCTGAGCGTTTGAGCTCCTTGACAATCGCGCCGCCGCGCATGACCAGGACGCGATCGCTCACCGCGAGCAGCTCGGGGTACTCAGAGGAGATCACGAGCACTCCCTTCCCCGAATCAGCGAGTTCACGGATGATCGACACGATCTCGGCCTTGGTGCCGATGTCCACGCCGGCCGTTGGCTCGTCCATGATCAGGACTTCCGGGTTCGTTCCCAGCCATTTCGCGATCACTACCTTCTGCTGGTTGCCGCCGGAGAGGCTTCGGACCGGCTTGCCCGGGTCGGTCACCTTTACGGAGAACTGCTGGATGAGCTGTCGGGCCTTCTTGCGACCGGCGCGCACGTCCAGCAGTGGCCCATGGGTGAGCTGGCCGAGAAGGGGCAGGAGCAGGTTCTCCCGAACGGAATGCTCGAGCACCAGGCCTTGTTCCCGCCGGTCCTCGGGGATGAGGGCGAGACCTGCTGATATGGCGGTCTGGGGGTTGTTGACGTCCACCGCACGCCCACGCATCAAGATCTCACCGGATGTCGGCCGATCGATCCCGAAGAGGCAGCGTGCGAGTTCGGTTCGCCCGCTTCCCATCAGCCCTGCGAGGCCGACGATTTCGCCGGCCCGCAACTCGAAGGAGACACCGTTGAGTCGCGTGCTCGCGTGGAGATCCTTGGCCTCGAGGATGACGTCTCCGCCGGTGGCTGCGGCACGCTCTTGGTACTCCATTGAACCGTGTACCTGCCTGCCCACGATCCCCTCCACGATTCGCTCGGGGGTGACCCCCGAGAGGGGCTCGGTGAAGAGTCGCTTGCCGTCGCGAAGGACCGTGATCCGATCGGCGATGCGATAGACCTCGTCCATCCGATGCGAGATGTAGATGATGGAGATGCCTCGCGCCTTCAACCGACCGATGAGTTCAAACAGCGCTTCGACTTCATGCCGCGCCAGGCTGGCCGTCGGTTCGTCCATGATCAGGACCTTGGCGTCCTGTGCGAGCGCTTTCGCGATCTCGGTCAACTGCCAGTACGCGGTTGACAAGTTCCTGACGATCGCGGCCGGGTTGACATGAACGTCCATGTCGGCGAGGACCTTCGCGGCCATCTGTCTGGCTTGGCGGTCGTTGATCAGCCCGCCGCGGCCGGTTGGCTCAACAGTCAGGTAGATGTTCTGCGCCACCGTGAGGCTTGGCACCAGGCTGAACTCCTGAAACACCATCCCGATGCCGGCCGCCTTGGCCGCGTGGAAGGTGTCGAGGTCTACTGGCTTCCCGTCGATGTGGATCTGGCCGCCGTCCTTGCTGTACACGCCTTGGAGGATCTTCATGAGCGTGGACTTCCCCGCGCCGTTTCCTCCGGCGAGGGCATGGACCTCGCCCCTGCGGATCTCGAGGTCGACATCGGTAAGGACGGGCACGCCGTAGAACGATTTGTTGATCCCCCGCATCTCCACGACTGGGGCTTCTGCTGTGCTCATGGCTGCCTTCTGTTTGGGGTGAGGGGCCGGAAAAGGGGACGGCGCCGGGCCCCGAGGGGCGGAGGCCCGGCGCCGTGGGCGGGCTTACTGCTTGAACGCGCCCGCCAGGTCGGCCGGCGCATCAGTCTGGTAGACCGTCTTCCAAGCCTCCAGCACGTTGGAGTGCTGAACCGGCAGCGCGGCCAGTGCGACGTAGGGCGCTGCCGTCTTGCCGATCAGGGCGCCGGCGGCCAGTCGTGCCTCCGTCACTCCCTGGTCGAAGGGCCGCTGCGCGCCAAGACCCACAACGAGCTCGTTCTTCGCCAGCGCGATGGCGACGTTCTTGCCCAGATCCTGGGTGGCGATCTTCAGATCGGTACGGCCGGCAGCCCGCGCCGCCGCCATCACACCCTCGGCAGGAACATCCCAAACGGCCCAGATGCCGGCCAGGTCGGGATTCTTGGTGAGCATTGCGTTCGCTGCCGCCTGCGCGTCGCCGGCGAAGTCAGGTCCGGCGATGCCCTGCTCGGCCACGATCTGGACGTCCTTGTACTCGTTCGAGATCGTCGTCTTGAAGCCGTCGTAGCGCTGCTTGGTGACGAAGAAGTCCGCCTCATGGAAGATGATCCCGATCTTGCCCTGACCGCCGATTGCCTTCGCCATGAGATGTGCGCTGACGACGCCGTTGCCGTAGTTGTCGGCCGACACCACGGAGACGTAGTCCTTCCCGGCCTCCATGCCCTGCGGGGAGTTGTCCATGAAGACCAACTTGATGCCGGCTTCCGAGGCCTTCTTGTAGGTCGCCGACGTCGCGACCGGGTCAGTTGGGATGGACACGATGATGTTCGGGTTCTTGCTCATCACGGTCTCGATGTCAGAGACCTGCTTGTCGGGCTTGAAGTTGGCGTCGGTGACGGCCACCACCTCGATGCCCAGGTTCTTGAACTCAGACTGCAGGCCGGCAATCTGCGCGGTGGACCAGTCGTTACCCCCGTAATGCATCACGATGGCGGCCTTCGCGCCGAGTGCCTTGACCTTGGCCACCTCATCCTCGGACAGCTCGGCTGTGTCTGCGGACGCGGGTTCCTCCCCGTGCGGGCCCTTGCTGAGAACCTGGCCCTCGAGCTTCTTCAGAGCAGCCTCGACTTGAGCGTCGATCTCACTTCCGCCGCTCTGGGTGCTGGCCGGCCCCGAAGAGCAAGCGGTCAGGGCCAACGCGGCGACGACTGCGGCCGCTGCCGCAGGGCGGATGAACTTCAGCATTTCGTACTCCTTCGTGCGGCTTATGCCTACATCAAACAAACTTAAGCTGCTGGGAAGCTAAAGTCAAGTCACGGTATGGTAAAGTTTCGGCGGAAGGGAGCACCATGGAGACCACCTCACTCCAGCCATCGATCACCGACTTCATCCGAAGCACCGCCACCGTGCTCGACGTGGTGCGCGAAGGGACCGCGACTACCCGGCCGGAGATCTGTCGCAGAACCGGCTTGGCACGCAATCTCGTCGCCGACAGGGTCGAGCAGCTCCTGTCGGTCGGACTGATCGCCGAGGGCGAGTTGGGCCGGTCCACCGGCGGCCGCGCACCGAGGAGCCTGCGATTCCGAGCAGACGCGGGTCGGATCCTGGTGGCGGAGTTGGGCGCGACCCTGGTCAATGTGGGTATCACCGATCTCTCCGGAACGCTGGTGGCCAGCACTGAACGGGCGATCGACGTGACGGCTGGCCCCGAGGTCACCTTGAACTATGTGAGCGAGTTGATGAATGCCCT
Organism: Propionibacteriaceae bacterium; assembly: GCA_020438595.1. The sequence goes on from JAGQUI010000002.1 coordinate 18,534, forward strand.
GCTGGGCGAAAACCGCGGAGCGGACACCTGGGGAATCGGCATCGGTCTGCCCGGGCCGGTCGAGTGGGGTAGCGGTCGCCCCGTCGCACCACCGATCATGCCAGGCTGGGATGGGTTTGATGTTCGCCGATTCTTCAACGAGCGTTACCACCGACCGGTGTGGGTCGACAACGACGTCAATGTCATGGCGACCGGAGAGGTCCGCGCCGGCGTAGCCCGCGGCCATGAAACCGCCATCTACATCAAGGTCGGCACCGGCATCGGTGCCGGCCTGGTCTCCCGAGGCAAGCTGCACCGTGGAGCACAAGGGGCTGCTGGCGACATCGGGCACATGGCTGTTGCTGGCTCCAGCAGCCAGGGCCTCTGCAGATGCGGCAACTCCGGATGCCTGGAAGCACTGGCCGGCGGCTCGGCACTGGCTCGCGAGGCGGTAGCGGCGGCCGACAATCCTCGCAGCACCTACTTGAGACAACTCAGGCGCGACGGGAAGGAGCTCACCTCGGCGTCCGTCATCGAGGCTGCACGCCACGCCGATCCGGTAGCGATGGAACTCCTGACCGCGTCCGCCGCCTTGGTTGGCGACGCGCTGGCCGGGATGGTCAACCTGCTCAATCCGTCAATAATCGTCCTAGGAGGCAGCGTCGGTAGATCGCTCGACCTCTACCTCGCCACAGTCCGCCGCGCCGTCCTGAACCGATCGTTGCCACTGGCGACCCGATCGCTTCAGATCGTGACCTCGCCCCTGGCTGACAGAGCCGGCCTGATCGGAGCCGCCTACACAGTGCTCGACGAACTGTTCTCTCCGGCGATCCTGGCTAGCTGGATCGACATGGGCCAGCCCGGCGAGCTTCCACAGATGACCGCCTAGTCACTTCGACGCTGCGCGGTGGCGCCGAGTGGCACGCCCCGGAGCGAGCGGATTTGCGCACTGGATGCCGTCAAGCAGCTCTCAGCGCCCTTCCTCAGCACATCGAGCCTGCAAATCCACCCGTCCGCCGGCCAAGCAGCCCAAGAAGGCCTTGCGGCGTCCCTGACCCTCAACAGTGCTGTGCAGACGTTGGCCCGGCCCTGGACGTGAGTTAGGCCCTGACTACTTGCCGTAGCCCAGGCCCAACTCGGGAGGTGCGCGAGAGAGGAGTTGAACCTCCCCTCGGGTGCGAACAAACATGGCTCCCACTAGGCATTACGTACAATTCTCGGACCACCTGAGGAGCCACGTGGGGCAGAAGTGGGGCAGCCAACTGAGCCCAACTGGCAACTCCGGTAGGCCTCACCAATGCAGGATCCGCCGCGGCAGCCCGTGCGTCAAGGCGACCCGGCAATGGTGCTGCCGCTGGGTGTGGATTATCACCATGAACCTCGGCCCGTGTGGTGACAGGCCATGCATGAACGGCTTGAGGAGATCAGGTGTGAATGTCCGGTCAGCAGGCATCGCCACATTCCGTTGAGCGGGTCGATCTCGCCCAACGGAATGTGGCGCAGCAGGAAGCGCATGGCGTCCGGGACGCCAAGGCTGCTGGCTCGAGCCCGGCCATTCCGATGACGCCGCACCCCGCCGGGTGCAGGTCCGCCCACGTACCCCAACTGGCAGAGGGACCGCCATGAGGCGCCGGGTGTTGCGGGTTCGACTCCCGCCGAGGGCACGAACGACCATGACGACGACCGCGCCGCGGCGGTTGGTGGAGGAGACAGTCGTCCTCGCCCAGACCGGGCGGCGGGGGTCTTGGCCCGAGCTTCCGCAGAACAAAGCGAAGCCGCAAAGCATCGGACGGCGGGTCCAAACCGCGCACCGTATCGGGCTGCCAACGGAATGTGGCGCAACGGCAGCGCGGCTGGCTCTGGACCAGCAGACCGGGGTTCGACTCCCCGCATTCCAGCCAGAACGTGTCGCCCAACGGCAGGGCACCACCTCGTCAGGGTGAGAGGTGCGGGTTCGAATCCCGTCACGTTGTGCGAGGCGGGCCCGACCGGGTTCGGGTTGGCCCGACAGTTGCGCTCGGCGGGGTATCGGTGTGAGGTCGCGGCGCCGTCGAAGTTGCGGCGGCCGGCCGGGGACAGGGTGAAGACCGACGCTCGTGATGCCGAGCATCTGTCCCGGCTGCTCCGGTTGGATGACTTCACCGCGGTGGCGGTGCCGGAGGAGGCGACCGAGGCCGCCAGGGACCTGGTCCGGGCCCGGGAGGACTGCCGCTCGGATCTGATGCGGGCCCGGCACCGGGTCAGCAAGATGCTGCTGCGTCACGGGGTGGTGTGGTCGGGTGGTCATGCCTGGACCGGTGATCACCTGGCGTGGCTGGCCCGGCAGCGGTTCGCCCAGCCGACCAGCCAGTACGCCTTCGAGGAAGCGCTGGATCAGGTGCTGGCGACCGCGGCCCGCCGGGACCGTCTCGATTCCCGGATCGAGGAGTTGGCTGCTGATTCGTCCTGGACCCCTGTGGTGCGACGGCTGGGTTGCCTGCGTGGCATCTCGACGTTGACGGGGTTCGCGCTCGCGGTCGAGATCGGTGACTGGGCGAGGTTCGACGGCAACAGCATCGGCGCCTATGTCGGGCTGGTGCCCAGTGAGAACTCCTCGGGCAAGTCTCGCGCGTTGGGCCCGATCACCAAGACTGGCAACGGGCACATCCGCCGGCTGCTGGTCGAGGCCGCTTGGCACCACCGCCCCCGCTATGTGGTCGGCAAGACCCTGCGCGGCCGGTGGGACCTCTCCACCCCGGCGGCCAGGGCCCGTGGTGATGCCGGGAACCGCAGGCTCCATCACCGCTGGGCGGTGTTCCAGGCCCGCAAGAAGCGTTACAGCGTGGCCACCATCGCTGTCGCTCGTGAGCTGGCCGGCTGGTGCTGGTCCCTGGCCACGATCGAGGACTGACCACAGCGTCCCTGGTAATCGGGCACCCGCTGGTGGCAGCGCCAGGAGCAAACCCGCGACACAACTATGAGCAGCCACCGCTGGTGGTCACGCTCGTTCCTAGACACGCGTGAGGGCTCCAGCCGAAACACCGTCCTGCGGTACCCAACCCGCGAATATCAGACTGACGACGCCGTCGACCACGACACGCTCACCCAGCCGAACGCCCTTGCCAGGGCAACAAAAAAGAGGCACCGCCCGGCACCCAGCCCGGCGGCGCCTCCCCACGCCCTCTTGACAACAACCCGCTACATATCCGTTGCGTATGGAATCAGGCGTTGCCGCCGCCATCCACGCTGAGTGCGGAACCGGTCACGTAGCTTGCCTCGTCGCTGGCGAGCCACACCACGGCGGCAGCGATCTCGGAGGCCTCTCCCATGCGGCCGAGAGGTCGTTCAGCGGCCTCGGCGAGGAAGCTCTGGGCGTCCTGGTGCAGTTGGCTGGCCTCGTTGCGCAGCATGTCGGTGTTCACGTCGCCGGGATTCACCGAGTTCACCCGAATCCCCTGGGGTCCGTGGTCGATCGCCAACGCCCTGGTCAGGTTCACCACCGCGCCCTTGGACGCGCAGTACGAGACCGCGCGCCCGCCGCCCTTCAGGCCCCAGCCGGAGCCGGTGTTGATGATCGAACCGCCGCCGGCCGCGGCCATGATCGGCACCACCTCGCGGCACATCAGGTAGATCGAGCGGACGTTCACGGCGAAGACGCGGTCCCAGTCGTCCACGGAGATGTCCTCGACCGTCGTGCGGCGGATGATGCCTGCGTTGTTGAACACCACGTCGACGGTCCCGAATGCGTCGACGGTGGCAGCGACGACAGCCTTGATGTCGGCCTCGCTGGAGACGTCCGCCGGCGCTGCCAAGGCGGTTCCGCCCGTCGCCGTGACCTGGTCCGCGGTCGCCTGCGCGGCGTCCGGGTTGATGTCGACCACGACCACCTTCGCGCCCTCGGCTGCGAATGCCACCGCGGTCGCACGTCCGATACCACCGCCACCGCCGGTGACGATCGCCACCTTCTCTGCCAGCCTCATGTTCTACTCCTGTCCTGTTCGTCTCATTGTGGGGAAGCGATCGGGTACATCGCCACGCTGCCGGGACCGGTGATGACTCGGGCGTGCCCGGCCAGCTCGGCGTCGAGCGTGAGATCGCCGGTGTCGACCAGCAGCGGACGACCGGCGAGGTCGAGCAGTTTCTGCTCGGCCGCAACCACCAGCAGCGGGTCCGGTGCGAGCGCTCGCAACACTCTCGGGGAGAGTTGTTGGTTGCCCCGTCCGAGCAGGAAGCCCTGGCCACCGATCACGGTCAGCACGGCTCGCGAGGGTCCGCCCTCGACGTGCCGGAGGAGTTGCTCCTCAGTGGCGTCCCTGGCCAGCAGCACGCCGTCGCAGACCACGTCCACTCCCAGTGGCGAGAGGTCGATGCCGAGCTGGCGGCCCACCTCGGCGATGGTGCCGCCGGGTCCGAGCAGGTAGCGGACGCCCGGCTCGAGGCGGGCCACCAGGCCGCTCGCCGCTGAGGCCACCGCTGCCGCTTCCGAAGCGGGCGTGGCGGACTTGCGCGCCTGCGTGCGCCCGGCCCACTCCGGCACGCGAACGAGCGCGTGCAGTTTCGGGCTCGTGCTTCCGGCGCGCAGCGCCTCCTCATCGATGTCCAGCACTTCAGCGGTCCGCAGGGGCAACGCCCCGTTCAGCCATCGGTCGGCGAGCGCGCCAGCCGCCTCCGGTCCCACGGCGAAGCAGGACGAGTACATCTTCACCCCCGCGGGTACCCCGAGCACCGGCACACCGTCCTGGAGGCCGTCGGCCACGTCGCGGGCGGTGCCGTCCCCTCCCGCGAAGAGCACCAGACCGGCGCCCGCGGCCACCAGCGCTGCCACGGCGGCCGTCGTGTCGGCGCCAGTCGTGGGCGTGGTGGCCGGGCTCCAGACCAGCTCGGTGGCCAACCCGGCAGCGGCGGCTGCATCGCCGCCCATCGGTCCCGCCGCTGCAAGCAGGACCTGGTCGGCGTTCCGCGGGGCCAGCGCGTGCAACATCCGCACGGCGCGCTCGGCGGCGTGCGGCTCGGCCCCCCGGACCCGGGCGAGCTCCTGCGTGGCCACCCCGTCACTGCCCTTCAAGCCGGCCGGCCCGCCGATCCCGGCAACCGGATTGACGACCAGGCCGAGCTGCCGCGAGGCGCCGGCAGCGTTCATCCGGCTTTCGCTCCGAAGTACTTGCGCTGGTAGGCACGCCAGCTGGTCGCCCAGCGGGTGGGGTCGTCCAGGTCGTCGTGGTGGGTGTGGTGGACGGTCTGGCGGTGCGGTGCCGAACGCACCAGGTCCGGCTCCTCCCGTGCCTCGCGCACGACCTCGGCAAGCACCGCGGCGTACTCGTCCAGCTCGGCCATCGAGTACGACTCGGTGGGCTCAAGGGTGAACGGCTGCGGCACCACGTAGGGGTGGTGGCTGGTCCAGTAGTGCATGCCGAAGTCGGACGCCCGGACGCCGATCTCCTCCGAGGAGATCCCGGTCTCCTCGTACAGGTCCTGCCAGGAGTAGCGCACCTGCTCGATCCGGCGCCGGCCGGTGGCGTACGGGGCCTGTGCGCCGGGGATCGCGAGCACCTTTGCGAGCAGGTAGTTGTTGTTCAGCACCGCGGTCTCGGCCACGGCCCGCAGGCCGTCGGCGCCGAGCGCGCGGATCCACGCGTAGGCGCGGACGATGTTGGGCACCACCCCGTAGAAGGGTGCGACCTTTCCGATCGAGAGCGGACGGTCGTCGTCCAGCCGGTAGGTGTCGCCGTCCTTCACCACGATCGGGCGGGGCAGGAACGGCACGAGGTGGGCTGCGACCCCGTTCGCGCCCGCCCCGGGGCCGCCGGAGCCGTGCGGGGTGCCGAAGGTCTTGTGGAGGTTGAAGTGGCACACGTCGAAGCCGGCGTCCCGTGCCCGGGTGATCCCGAGGATGCCGTTGGCGTTGGCCTGGTCGTAGGAGGCGAGCGCGCCCACCGAGTGCGCCAGTTCCACCCACTCCGCGATCCGCGGGTTGTAGATGCCGGTGTCCTCGGGGTTGGTCACCATGATCGCCGCGGTGCGCTCCGACAGCGCGCGCTTGAACGCCTCGATGTCGGGGTAGCCGTCGGCGTCGGGGTAGATCGTGATGACGTCGTAGCCGGCGGCCTTCGCCGCGGCCGGGTTCGACGGGTGGCTGAAGATGGTCGTGATCACCTCGGTGCGCTGGGCCGCCTCGCCGCGGGCTTCGAAGTAGGCGCGGATCATCGCGATGTTGGCCCAGATCGCCGCCGACCCGCCCTGGGTGTGGAGGCCGACCTCGTCCATGCCGGAGACCTCTGCGAGCATGTGCTGGGTGCGCCAGATGATCTCGAGGATGCCCTGCGCGTCGGCCCGGTCCTGCAGCGGGTGCAGGTCGACCAGTCCCGGGTGGGCGGCGAGCCGGTCGTTCACCTTGGGCGAGTACTTCATCGTGCAGGTGCCCTGGCCGATGTCGACGTTGAAGTCGGCGCCGAGGTTCTCCTGGGACAGCCTCAGGAAGTGCTTGAGCACCCGCATCTGGCCGAGTTCGGGAAGGCCCGGCGCGGACTCTCGGCGGAGGCCGCTCGGAAGAGCGGCGACGACGTCGCCGACCAACTCCCGTACCTCCGGCTCGGTCTGGCTCGGCACCACCCCGCGCTCGCCGGGCGCGGTCAACTCGAACAGCAGGGGCTCGTCCCAGCGAGCCTGGTGGAACCTGCGCAGGGGTGGCTTGGGGGCTACCGGAAGGCTCATCGCCGCTCCTCCTCGATCACGCCGGCGATCGCGCCCGCAAGCGCGTCGATGTCGGCAGCAGTGTTCACCTCGGTGACGCAGACCAGGAGCCTGCGGTCGTCCAGCCGGACGCCTGGTGCGATCCCGAGTGGGCGCAGCCGTTCGACCACCACCGCGGGGTCGATCGCATCGAACTCGGCGACGAACTCACGGAAGTGGACCGCGTCGTCGCCCAGCCTCACGCCCGGGACGGCCTGCAGCCGCTGCTGGGCGTACCTGGTCCGGGACAGGATCGTGCCGCCGAGCTCGGCCATGCCACGCGGGCCCTGCAGGGCCAGGTAGACACCGGCTGCGATACCCCACAGGGCGGCCGCGGTGCCGACCCATTCCTTGCCCTCCTCGCGCACCGCGAACGAGGTGCGCTCGTAGGCCACATCACCGAATCCGTACTCGCCGGGGACATCGGTGGTCGCCAGCCCGAACAACCGCGAGGGCAGTTCCATCACGAAGCGGGGGTCGTCATGGACGGCCAGGAAGCCACCGTGAGCTCCGCCGTAGTACGCGTGCAGGCCGAGCGACTGCAGGTCTCCGCAGACGATGTCCACGCCCTGATCGGAGGGCGGAGTGAGCACGCCGTAGCAGATCGGGTCGGTGCTGACCACGACCACCGCTCCGACGGCGTGCGCGGCGTCGGCGAGTTCGGCCAGCGCAGTCTCCACGGCTCCGGTCCGGCTCGGGGTCTCCACCCAGACAGCGGCCACGGTCTCGTCGAGTCGGGCGTGCACCGCCCCGACGTCGGCCACCCCGCCCCGGGTTGGCACGACGACCAGGTCGAGATGGCCGCGGACGAAGTCACTGACCCGGGAGGACCGGTCCGCCAGCACATCGCTGACCACCAGCACGGTACGCCGCGCAGTGATCCGTCCGGCCATGGACAGCGCGGTCGACGCCGCCTGGTAGCTGTCGTAGGTGGGCACCGTGACCACGTCCATGGCGAGCAGTTCCGCCATCAGCGACTCGTACTCGAACAGCGCCTGGAACCGGCCGTGGTCCTCATAGGGTTCACCGGCGTAGGCGGTGAGGAACTCGCTGCGTCCGATCACCTCGTCAACCACAGCGGGAACGTGGTGGTGGTAGGTGCCTGCGCCAAGGAAGCTCGAGCCCGGTGCGAGCGGGCGGTTGCGGTCGAGCAGCCCGACCACGTGGCGGACGAGGTCCTGCTCGGCCACCAGCGCGGGCGGCAGGTCGAGCGGCCGATGCAACCGCAACGCGTCGGGGACGTCGGCGTAGAACTCCTCCACCGACTCCGCGCCGGTCGCGGCGAGCATCGCCGCACGCGCCTCGGGTGCGGTGTTGGGCACGTAGGGGTGGACGTTGGGAGCGGTCATCGGCGGTCCTGTCCCTCCTCGGTCGTTCTGCACAATGTATCTTGTATTCAGTATCCTGCTATGCATCCACGAGCTGGTCAAGCCCCTTCGGCCGGCGCGAACCGAACCGCGAGGTCCAGGAACAGCGCCGCCGTCCAGGCGAAGGCGGGCGCCGCCCGCGGCGCGCGTCCCCCGGTCAGTGGCTGGTAGTACTCGAAGGCCCCGCGCGCCTCGACCACCATGGCCAGCGTGCGCTCAGCCAGCGTTCGTGCGGCTCCTTCGCGTCCACTGCGCTCGAGCCCCTCGACGAGCAACCAGTTCGTGTTCACCCAGACCGGTCCCCGCCACATCCGCTCGGGATCGAAGGACGGGTCGTCCCGCGCGACCGTTGGCACCGGGTAGGGCGTGGCGAAGGTCGTCGGCGTCACGATGTCGTCGGCGAGCGATCCGATCACAGTGGCCGGCAGTGTTCCGGTGAGCAGCGGGAGCAGGTCGACCACCGTGTGCGCGGTCACCGGGCCGTGACTCCCGCGCGGAGTGAAGCGCAGGCGCCCGGAGTCCCACATCCGCAGCAACGCCGGTCTCGTCGCGGCGGCCCTGGTACGGTGGCCGACCGCCGCGACCTCGTCCTCCTGCGCGGCCAGCAGGTCAGCCAGCAGGAGATCCTGCAGTTCCAGGTAGGCGGCCAGATCGGGCGTGGCCACGGGCAGGTCCGCGTCGAACACCGGGCTGTCGTCGAGCCCGGAGGAGTACGGGTGGCCGTACTCCGGCAGGCCGTCCGCGGCGAAGCAGCGGTCGAACCACCACTCCTGGGCGTGCTGAACCGTCGGCAACATCCGGGCGAGCCACTCCCGCGACGCCCCGCTCTCGGCCAGTCTGGTCAGCGCGAGGGCAGCCAGCGGCGGCTTGGTCAGCGGCACCGGAGCAGCGGGATCGGCCGCAGGAGAACCGAGTTCACGGAGCCGGGCGAGGTCGGCCGGCGGCAGGTCCTGGCTGCTCGCGAGGACGCCGGTGTCGTGGACCACGTCAGGCAACTGGCCGTCGGCGTGGGCGTTGCCGAGGGCGAGCTCGAGCTGCTCCTCGGCGAGCGCGAGGTCGCCGTGACGCAGGCCGATCGCGATGAAGTACGCGTCCCACTGCCACAACGCGACGTAGCCGAGTTTCGAGGGGACGACGGCCCGGGAACCCGGCACGAGGTCGAGGGTGACCTGGTTCGCCCCGAGTACCCACCAGCAGTGGGCGGCTGTGGCCTCCAGGTCCTGCCGGACCCGCGGGCAGCCGGTGAACCAGTTCCGCCACAACCCAGCCGTGCGGGCGAGCCGCTCGGCGTGCGCGTGATCCCGCACCACCCGGACCCCGCGATCGGCCGCCACGACCAGCAACGCGTCCGACCCGTCCAGAGGAATTGCGGGGGCGTCCGGCGCCAGCCTGATTGCCGCCACGGCGGGGCCGCCTACGCTCAGTTCGCTCGGCGTCCCGAAGGTGAGGCTGGCCGCACCGTCGCCGAAGTCGATCCGGTCGACGGCCACCCCGGTCACCGGCAACGGCGTCCCCGCGCCATCCAGAACCTGCAGCGCGGGGATCGCGACCGCGTCGTCGGCGTCCACCTCGTACTCGGCGCGACACACGGACAGCCCGCCGCCGACTGCCCGGCGGACCAGCAGCCGGGACCCGGGCAGGGTGAAGGGGACGGCGACCAGATCGATGAACTCGGACGCGGCCCGTACCAGTCGCTCGGGGCGGCTCACCGGCCGCCCAACCCCGAGGTCGCGAGCGAGCTGATGATCCGCCGCTGCCCGACCACGAACGCGATCAGCATCGGCACGGTCGCGATCGCGGATGCCGCCATCACCAGCCCGTAGTTGATCGTGCCGAACTGGCCGCGGAAGCTGGTCAGCAGCAGCGGGACGGTGAAGAGGTCCGGCGAGTTCAGCAGGACCAGGGGGAACAGGAAGCTGTTCCACACGTCCAGCGCCACGATGATCGCCAATGCCGCCATGCCGGGCCGGAGGTTGGGCAGCACGATCCGCCAGAACATCCGCCAGCGCCCGCAGCCGTCCACCCGGGCGGCCTCCTCCAGTTCCTTCGGGAGGGTGAGCACGAACTGGCGCATCAGGAACACCGCGAACGGGTTGACCAGCATGGCGGGCACGATCAGCGACAGGTGCGAGTCGACCCAACCGAGCCGGGCCATCAGCAGGTAGAACGGGATCAGCGTGACCTGCTTGGGGATCATCTGGGTGGCCAGGAAGATCACGAACAGCGCCTTCGCGCCGCGGAACTCGATCCGCGCGAACGCGTAGCCGGCCATCGAAGCCGTGACCAGCGTGCCGGCCACGGCCAGCAGGCAGATGTAGATGCTGTTGACGTAGGCCTGCCCGAACGGCACCGACGTCCACGCCTTCACGTAGTTGTCCACGGTCCAGGGGTCGGGCAGGAAGCTGAGCGGGTTCTCCAGCAGCTGCGGCAGCGCCTTGAACGAGGTCAGCAGCATCCACACGAACGGGAAGACCATGGCCAGCCCGCCGACCAGCAGCACCGTGTGCAGCAGGACCTTGCGCAGGTTCCGCGCCCCACGCGGGTTGCGGACGGCGCGGAGGGGCGAATCCGGCCGGGCTGCGGTCTGTACGGCGGCCATCACTCACTCGCTCTCGTAGTGCACGAAGCGCTTCTGCGCGAGGAACTGCATCCCGGTGATCACCAGGGTGATCACGAGCAGGATCACCGACGCTGCGCTGGAGGGACCGAACTCGAAGCGGCCGAAGCCCAGGTCGTAGATGTGGTAGACGATCGTCCGGGTGGCGTTGTCGGGCCCGGCGTCGGAGGTGAGCACGAAGACCGTGTCGAAGGTTTGCAGGGAGGAGATGAACGCGACCACCGTGGAGAAGAAGATGACCGGCGAGAGCAACGGCATCCGGATCTGGGTGAGCAGCGCCCACGGCCCGGCGCCGTCGAGTTGCGCCGCTTCGATCATCGACGGCGAGATCCCCTGCAGGCCGGCCAGGAAGATCACCGCGTTCAGCCCGACCGAACTCCAAATGGTCACGATGCAGACCGAGATCAGCGCCAGGTGCGGGTCGCCCAGCCAGTCGGGCGGGGCGACGTGGAAGGTGGCTGCGATGAAGCTGCTCAGCACGCCGTCGGAGCGGAACAGCTGCTGCCAGATCATGGCCACCGCGACCGTGCTGGTCACCACCGGGGCGAAGAAGAGAACCAGGTAGAGCGTGCGGGTGCGCAGCTTCTCCAGCGCGACCGCGATGACCAGGGCGAGGCCGAGGCCGATCGGGACGGTGATTAGTGCGATCAGCAGGGTGTTCACGATGGACTTCAGCAGCAGCTCGTCCTGGAGCTGCGCGCTGAAGTTCTCCCAGCCCACCCACTTCAGTTCGGTGAGCCCGTCCCAGGAGGTGAAGGCGAGCACCATGCTCGCGACGAACGGCCCAAGGATGAACACGACCATCCCGATCAACTGCGGGCCGATGAAGAGCCAGCCCCAGCGCCGATCGCGGCGCCGCCAGGCCGCGGGGCGGCGTGAGGGCGGCGCAACCGGCGCCGGGCTGGCCATGTTCACTTACCGATCTTCGCCTGGGTGAGGCTGGCCACCGCGTCCAGGGTTCCCTGCGCGTCGGCCTTGCCCTGGTAGAGCTGCAGGAACAGGTCGCTCACGTCGGAGGAGAGCGCCGGCACGCTGGCCTCGGCGGCGTAGTTCGCGAAGCCGGTGTTGCGTGCGTCCAGGATGGACTGGGCATGGGCCGGGTAGTTGTCCTCGAGAACCACCTCGTCGGCTCCCTGGACCGACGGGACCGCGTTGCCGTCGCCCTGCAGCCGGAACTTCTGGCCGTCAGCGTTCAGGAACTCACTCCAGAACAGGAAGGCGGCGTCGGCGTTCTTGCTGTTCTTGTTGATCGCCAGGTAGGAGGCGGCCACACCGGTCGAGGCAGCCTTGCCGTCCGTCGTGGGCCAGCGGACCACGTCGTAGTCGGCTTCCACGCCGGCCGACTTGAGGGTGCCGATCGTGTAGCGGCCCTGGACGAAGAAGCCCGCCTTGTGCCGAACGAAGATGCTGTCGGCCCCGGCGCCCTCCGGCAGGGTGTCGGCCACCACGAAGGTCTTGTCCTGGAAGTACTTGCCGAGAGTCGTGACCGCGTCGACCGTCTTCGGGTCGGTGTTCCCGACGAAGGTGTCACCGTCGTAGGCCGTGCCGCCCTGTGCCGAGATCCAGCTGTAGTGGGTGGCCCAGTAGTTCCAGAACATCGACCCGGTGAGACCCGCGGCCTTGAGCTTGTCGTTCATCTCCAGGAACTTGGCGGTCGTCCACTGGTCACTCGCGGCCAGGGTCGCCGGGTCTTCGGTGATGCCCGCCGCGGCGAGGGCCTTCTTGTCGTACCAGAACATGTCCGGGTTGACGTCGTTGGGAGCGGCATAGATCTCGCCGTCCTTCTCGGCTGCGCCGAACAGGCCCGGGAAGAACGCGTCCTTGCTGATCTGGCTGTCCGCCGCTGCCATGCGGTCGTTCAACGGGGACAACACGTCGGCATTGACGAACTGGCCCAGCTTGTCATCACCGATGTAGAAGACGTCGGGCGCCGTGTTGCTGGTGAGCTGTGCGAGCAGCTTGGAGTGGTAGTCAGAGTAGGACGCGACCGGGTTCAGGGTGACCTTGATCTGCGGGTACTTCGCCATGAACTGCGTGTCGAAGCCCTTGAACCGGGTGAGCTCCTCCGGCGTCCCCCAGGTGGACCAGACGATCGAACCGGACGGGGTGCCCGCGCTGCCGCCGGACGCGGGCGCGCTGGCCGCGCCGCCACCGCCACTGCACCCGGCGAAGCCGAGCGCAAGCGCGCCCGCGACCAGGCCGGCGAGTAGTTTCAAGGTTGTTGAGCGCATCGACATCTGGGTTGGCCTCTCTGCTGGACGTCGCTCGATAGCTGTATTTTGCATACAGTGTCCAGAATGGTCAATGGTTCCGGCGAGGTTCGTGTCCGGATCGTTACGTAGTCCGGGTCCCATCCGGTCGGCCCGCTCAGTGCTCCTCGACCGTCACTCGCAGCACGATGACGTGGCCTTCGACGGCGAGGTCCCTGATGGCCTCGTCGACGCCGACCACGACGGTGTCACCGGCCCGGAGCTCATGGAGCACTCCGCCGCCGATGAACGTTTGGCTGTCGGAGAGGTCGTCGTAGGGGCCTGCGGGTTCCAGGACCTCGTTCGGCGCGACCTCCACGATGGCACGTCCCTCCATGACGTGGCGTAACTCCAGATAGCGCCGGTGCCCGGTCAGGACCGGCAGGTCGGGTGCGGAGGTGAGCCGGTAGGTCAGTGAATCCCCGATCGATCGGGTCACCTCCGGCAGCGTCCGGTCGGCCCGTCGCATCGCCTCGGCCGCACGCCGCCACTTCGTGGCCGCGCCGAGGACGTCCACGAACTCGTCCACACTGGCGAAGCGGAGCATCAGGCCCACCTTCCCTCGTCACCGAGCGCGCGCCACATGGCTCCGGGATCGGCCCCGTTGTCGATGGGCGCGAGAACGAACGCGTAGCGGAAGGCCTTCAGCCGGACCCGGTGGCTCTCGAGGACCTCCTGCCCCCACGAGTTGGAGCCGAGCCCGAGCACCCGGTGATCAACGTTCAGGGTGATGCTGCGTGGGTCCTCGTTGAGTCCGTGCTGGTGTCGGGCGGCTTCGATCGAGCGTGCCGGCCACGGCCAGGCGCTCACGTTCAGCGGCTGTTCGCTGGCGACGAGCAGTCCCGCACCCAGTCGGTCACGCAGGGCGAACCAGCGCACGTCACCCCGGTTGCCGGTGTCCTGCGGTACGACGTAGGGCACGTTCAGGTCCGCGACCACGGCCTCATGACGGCCGAGCAGCGCGGCGTCCCGCGAGTCCGGGTAGTTCTCCCCCGGCCCGCGTCCGTAGTAGCTGGCCCGGTCGAACCCCCGAGCCACACCGAGTTCGGCACCGATCACCTGCACGAGGTCGTCGTAGCCGTCCGGCTCGCCGGCGATTTCGACGCGCACCGTGCCGTCCGGGCGCACCGTGTAGCGGTGCTGGAGGTCCACGGACCAGGACTGCCCGGGTGCGGCGAGCCGGGTGCGGCCCTCCACAACGACCGCGTCCCCCTCGTGGCCCCAGGTGAACCGGTAGCAGCGTTCGGCCAGCCGGTCGAACCCGTGCGGGCGCCACAGCTCCTCCGCCAGCCGCCGGTGGTTGTCGATCACCGGCTTGGTCAGGTGGACGCGGAGGGGCTCGGTGATCAGTTCGCGTCCGGCGTGGACCCAGCCGGACAGCCGCCCGCAGGCGCGGTCGAAGGACACGACGCCGTCCGCCGTGGACACCCCCAGCCGCCCGTCCCGCAGCACCGGCAACAGCCGGGCGCGCCGCCGCACACCGCAGGAGACGGGACGGGACCCCCACGCGAACTGGAATGCGCCGAGCTCGTGCCGTGCCGGTGCCCATGCGACCGCGTTCCGGCGCAGGACGCGGCTGGTGAGCAGGTGCTCCCCTGCCGGCAGGCCCGGGCGCGGCAGCGGCACGCGGGCGCTGCCGCCCGGCTCGATGGGTGGTACTGGAACCACCGTTGAGGCCGCCGGCCGGCCGTCGACCAGCCATTCCAGTGCCAGGTCGAGGTCATCGGGCACGGTGAACTGGAGCCGGCTGGACAAGCGCAGCGCCTCGCCTTCGCTGTCGACGCGCACCGGGCAGAGCACCTGCTTGTACTCCGCGAGACCCGGGCTCGGGGTCTGGTCGGGCAGCACCAGTCCATCGATGCAGAAGTTGCCGTTGTTGGGCTCGTCTCCGAAATCACCGCCGTAGGCGTGGAACACGGTGCCGTCCGGGGCAGTGGTGAGAATGCCGTGGTCACACCACTCCCAGACGAAGTGACCCTGAATGCTCGGCCAGCGGTCGATCACCTGCTGGTACTCCGCCAGTCCGCCGGGCCCGTTGCCCATCGCATGGGCGTACTCGCACAGGATCCGGGGTTTGGGGTGCGGGTGCTCACCGAAGTCGTTCAGTTGCGGCACGCGGGAGTACATGGTGGAGACCAGGTCGACCACCTCGGCGTCCCTGTCCTCCTCGTAGTGCACCGGACGGGTCGGGTCGATCTCGGTGCAGTGGGCGTACATCGCCGGAATGTTCACCCCGTAGCCCGATTCGTTGCCCAATGACCAGGCGACGATGCACGGGTGGTTCCGCTGGGCCCGGACGTGCCGCTCGATCCGGTCCACGTACGCCGCCCCCCAGGCCGGGTCGCGGGTGATCCTCGAGAGGTCGCCCACGCAGGCGAAGCCGTGGCACTCGAGATCGGTCTCGGCGAGTACGAACAGCCCGTAGCGGTCGCAAAGCTCGTAGAAGCGCGGGTCGTTCGGGTAGTGCGAGGTGCGGACGGCGTTGATGTTGTGCTGCTTCATGAGGATGATGTCGCGCTCCATCCGGGCGAGCCCGACCGCGCGTCCGTCATGGTCGTCGTGGTCGTGGCGGTTCACACCGTGCAGCACCAGGTGCCGCCCGTTGAGCAGCAGTTCACCCTCGCGGATCTCCACCTGCCGGAAGCCGACACGCTGCGGCACCACTTCGGCGACCGTGCCCTGCCGGTCCGTCACGGTGAGGAGAAGCGTGTAGAGGTACGGGTCCTCGGCCGACCACTGCCGTGGCCCAGCGACCACATGCTCAGCGGCCCAGCCGTCGCCCGTGCACCCGCCCGAGGCCAGCAGGTTCTCCGCACCGTCGAGCAGTGCCCAGGAGAGATCGCCCACCTCGGCCGAGCACCGGGCGGTGAGGGTGAGCGTCGCGTCGCGGTAGTCGGAGTCGAAGTCGGTCCGGATGGCCAGGTCCTCCAGCCGGGCGTGGGGGCGTAGCAGCAGGCTGACCGGACGGATGATGCCCCCGGCCCACCACATGTCCTGGTCCTCGAGGTAGCTGCCGTCGCAGAACTGGAGCACGCGCACGCAGAGCAGGTTCGCGCCGGCCCGGACGTCCTTGGTGATGTCGAACTCGGCGGCGAGTCGACTGCCCTTGGAGAAGCCGATCCGGTGTCCGTTCACGGCCACCTCGAGGAAGCTCTCGGCCCCGTCGAACCGGAGCACGACCTGGCGCTCGAGATCTTCGGGTTCCAGCCGGAAGGTGCGCTGGTAGGCGCCCGTGGGATTCTCCGCCGGCGGGTGGGGTGGATCGACGGGGAACGGGAACTCCTCGTCGGTGTACTGGAGCCTGCCGTGCCCCTGGGTCTGCCAGATTCCGGGCACCGTGATCGAAGGCCAGTCCTGCGGCTGCGTCCAGAACGCGCCCGGAACCTGGTCGGGGCGGTCGAAGAGGCTGAACGCCCATTCGCCGTCCAGGCTCACCCACTGGTCGCTCAGGTCGCGCTGGAGGGACGCCGCCGAGGCGGCGTCCGGGTAGCCGACGAAGTAGGCACGGGCCGGGAGCCGGCCACTCTCAAGGACGGTCTGGTCTGACCAGGGGTGCGCCATCGAAGCCTCCTGTTGCACGACGCAAGCTTGGCAGCCACACTAGGAATACTGAATACAAAACCGCAACCCTCCCGCGCCGCTCACCGGTGATGCGCCGCCCGAGGCCGTATGCTGCCGCCAGACCCGCAGGAGGAGACATGGCAATCGAGCGCCGAGCGCTGCGCGAGCAGGTCCGCGACGAACTCCTCACCAGGATGCGCACCGGCGCGGTCACGCCCGGAGAGGGAATCAACGAGGTGCAACTGGCAGCCGAGATCGGCGTTAGCCGGACCCCGCTGCGCGAGGCGCTGATCGCGCTCGAGACCGAGGGACAGATCGAGAGCGAGAGCGGCAAGGGTTTCCGGTTCGCCGCCCTCAGCGCACGCGAGTTCGAGGAACTCGCTCCCGTG
>JAGQUI010000300.1 GCA_020438595.1 Propionibacteriaceae bacterium
GGGTGTTGCGGCCGGTGGCCGCGAGCGTGCGGCACGCCGAGGTGGAGGCGGTGAGGTCGCGAACGCAGCGTCGCAGCGAGGACGCGGTCCGGTAGGTGTACTCGAGGCCGCCGGACTCGAGCGGGTGCACGAACAGCACCTCGCCCGGAACGCGGAACGCGGCCGGGCCCGCGGTGCCGTCCAGGGCGACCGGGTCGACGTCCGTGGCGAGATCGGCCCGGCCGCCGCCGCGGTAGCCGCGCAGGTGGTACGCGTAGCCGGCATCGAGCGTCCAGCGGTCGGTGGTGGACCGGGTGCGTGCGGGCGCCGCCGGCAGGTCGGCCCACTCGGGGACGGCAGGCGTCGCGGCGACGAGGTCTGCGCCCAGGGCGCTGAGCGCCACCCGGTCACCGGCCTGGACGAGGACGTGGGTGCTGGTGAGCGCGACGAGTTCCCCGCCCACCCCGGACCGGTCGACGTCGCGCGAGGTGCCGGTGCCGAGATCGACCACAACGCCCCGGTCCGGCCAGACGCGGAAGGTCGCGACGCCGTCCGCGACCTGGTCGGGGTGGTCGACGCCCGAGGCGCCGCTGAGCGCGGGCGCGACGGTCCGCCAGGACGCGCCGAAGTCGGTCGAGAGCCGGTAGGTGCCGCCGGCGAACGCGAGGACGGACTCCCCGGAGGCGGCGACCAGGTCGGTCTGCACGGCGGCCTCGGTGAGTGGCGCGCGCCATTCAGGAACGGTGGCCGCGGCGGCTGGGGACGCCGGTAGCAGGCCCGCGCAGAGTGCCGCCACACCGGTGGCGGCCATCGCACGGTGGTACGCGAAAGCTCGCATCGTCGCTCCTCGATCGGCCCGGGATCTGGGTCGGTTGTCGGATATCGGCGTGCGATTCCCCCCGCAGGCGAGGCTAGCGAGGCGCCACGGGCGCTCGAAAGTCCCCGTACGGGCTACTGCAGGCGGGCCGGAGGGTCAGGGGGCGGGCACCTTGGCGGTGAGCTTCGAGTACCGGGACGCGGTGTTGTAGCCGTCCCTGGTGCCGGTGACCTTCACCCGGAGCTGGTAGCCGACATCACCGGCCTGCACTTGGTAGGTCGGGTCGGCACTGGCCGGGCTGACCAGCTTCTTCTTCTTCTTCTTGACCTTGTACCACTTGTAGGTCAGGCCGACCGGGGCCGGCTCCCACTTGCCCGGCGTCGCGGTCAGGACGTCCCCCACTGTCGGGGTGGTGACGTCGATCACGGGGGTCGGCTTCTGGGTGAAGCTGGCCTTCTTCACCTTGTAGGTCAGCGAGGACGTCTTCGTGGTCGTCCGCCAGCCGTCCGCCACGCCCGTGACCGCCACGCTCAGCTTCGCCCCGACGTCGGCGGGGTCGACCTTGTAGCGGCACTCGGTCGCGCCGTCGATGGCCGCGGTGCCCGCGCCCGTGGTGCGTCGCCACTGGCAGCTCGTCGCCACGTCCGTCGGCGACCAGGTGCCGGTGTTCGCGGTCAGGGTCTGGCCGACGGTCGGCGTGGAGTCCGAGACCTTCGGGGTGGAGCCGCTGACCGTACCCAGGTAGGCCTTGATCACGGCGATGGAGCCCTGCACCCCGTCGGTTCCCTCCGCGGGGTCGCCGAAGTCGGAGCCGCCGTCGACCCGGGTCACGTTGCCGCTGCCGTCCGCGGCGGGCACGACCAGCTGCCAGGTGTAGGTGCCGGTCGCCACGTCGAGGCCGGCCTCGTCGGTGCCGTCCCAGACGACGTCGCGGATCGAGCCGTCCTCGCTCGCGTCCAGGTCGAACGTGCGCACGACCTCTCCGGCGGCGTTGCTGATGGTCACGGTGCCCGCGTCCAGCGCCTTCGTGGTGTCGAACTCCGGCTTCCAGGAGCGGGTGCTGGTGATCAGGTTCACGCTGGCGGGGGCGATCACACCGAGCAGGCGCGGCGGGGAGGCGGGCGCCACGTCCAGCGTGCGCACGACCAGCTCGGTCGCGGTGGAGTAGGCCAGCCGGGCGGTGCCGTCGGAGACCACCGCACCCCAGTCGAGGTCCGGGATGCTCTCGGTGGCCTGCGTGGCCGGGTTCCACACCTCGAGGGCCAGGTCGTCGTTGTCGTCGTAGTACTGGATGGCCACGAAGCTGTCGCCGTAGTCGACGGGCAGGCCGTAGCGCTCGTACACCTGGTCGGTGCGGTAGTTGATCGCCAGCGTGTAGGGCACGAAGTTGGAGTCGAAGGTGTAGCCGAAGGCCCAGTCGCCCCACAGCCCGCCGAGGCTGAACCCCTGCAGGCGGTACTTCACCGGCACGTTGACCCGCGTGTACTCCTTCGTGACCAGGTCGTACACGTCGTAGCGACCCAGGGACGCGTTGGTGCGCATCAGGATCAGCGAGCCGAACAGGCCCCGGATCGTCGCCTTCCGCAGTTCCTTGCCGTCCACCCGCAGCGCCTGCACGTAGGACAGCGTGTACGCCGGGTAGTACGGGCCGCTGATCAGGCCGGGCAGCGAGCCGTACTTGCTCTTCGCGAGGGTGCGGACCAGGTTGCCACGGTCGTACAGGCGCAGCTTGGAGCCGTCGTCCAGCAGGGTCCGCGCCCCGGAGGTGCCCACGTCGAGGGCCCGGGGGAACGGCCGTTCCTCCTCGCCGATCGCGGACGGGGAGACCGTACGCTGCCACGCCTGGAGATCGGAACCGCCGGCCTCCGGCCGCTCGTCGAGCCCGGTGACGCGGTCGGGTGTGAGCTCGAGCACGTCGACAGTGGTGCTGACGCCCGGGTAGCCGTACTGCTCGGTGATCATCCCGTTGGCCCCGACGGTGCCGACGTAGCCGTCCGCGCCCTCACCGACGGTGGCCAGCAGGTGCGTCGCGTCGCCCGCCGGGTACAGCGTGGTGGCGTCGTCGGTCTTCACCGGCACCAGGGTCTCGGGGGAGTCGGTGCCCTCGACGAGGTAGTCGGTGGTGCCCGTGCCGGACGACAGCGACCAGTACAGCCAGCCGGCGCCGGCGTGGATCGTCGTCCAGGAGTCGCGCTGGTCGGCGCTGCCGGGGGCCTTCGAGTCGATGCACGCCGGCGGTGCCGCCCACGCCGTGGCGTCCGCGGTCGAGCGGAAGCACAGGCTGAGGTTGGTGCTGGTGGCCGTGACGTAGACCACCTGGCCGTCGCGCAGGATCGCGTCCATCAGGCCCGTCACCGCGACCCGGCCGAGCGTGGGCGCATCGCCACTCAGCGGCACCACGTCGAGGGCACCCTCGGCGGGGCGCCCGCTCGCGGTGTAGCCGAGCGCGGTGAACAGGGCGACGTCCTGGCCGGCCAGCCCCACCTGCACGTACGGGTCGCCGGAGGTCGGCGCCGTGTACTCGAGGTCGTGGGTGGTCGCGCTGCCGAGTTCCCGGGCGTGGTAGCCGCCGGTGTCGCTGTACACCGCGGTCTGCGGGTCAGCGGCCTCGAAACCGCTGCCCGGCAGCCGGACCGGCTCCGCGGTGGTGCCGCCGGCGAGGTCGGTGAGGAAGACGTCGGTGTAGTCGCCGGTGTCGTCGAAGCCGGGTTCGGCGGCGACGAGGGTGCCGCCGCGGGAGTCGGTGATCCCGCCGTCCGCCAGCCACGGCACGTCCAGTGGGGTGGTGGTGCCGTCCGGGGCGGCGACGACGAGGTTCGGCAGCGCCCCCGTGCCCAGGTCGAGCACGGTCAGGTCGCCGGACGCTGCCGCGACCTGCGGCGTGGAGATGGTCTGCGGCAGCGGGACGCGCAGGTCGGAGCCGTCGGCGGCGGCGGACGGCGCGGCGAGGGAGAAGCTCGTCGCCACCAGCGCGATGGCGGTCAGCCCGGCGGCACCCTTGCGGCCGGTGCGCCTCTGGTGCGTCCGTGCCCGTCCCGCTCGCAGCATCACAGCTCCTGGTCGTCGCCTGCACGGGAGGACCACCCGGCGGCGCTGACCGCAGGCCGGAGCGCTCCCCCGTGCCCGTAAGGATAGCGGTTGGGCCCCGCGGCCGCCGGTCAGGATCCCGCGCGAGGCCCACCTCCGTGCACCAATTCCC
>JAGQUI010000301.1 GCA_020438595.1 Propionibacteriaceae bacterium
TACCCCGACCTCCGACGGTGTCCGCCACAGTCCATTGTCTCCTGTCGGACAGACGGCCTCCTGGACGCCGCGACGAGGACGGAATCGGGCTCGGGGAGCGCACCGAGGGCCTGGTCGATGTCGGCGACGATATCGTCCACGTGCTCGATGCCGATCGACAGCCGCACGAGCTCGGGTGCGACGCCCGCCGCCTGCAGCTCGTCGTCCGTGAGCTGGGAGTGGGTCGCCGAGGCGGGGTGGACGACGAGCGACTTGGCGTCGCCGATATTGGCGAGGTGCGAAACAGCTGGGAGCTCCTCCACCAAAACGGGACCCGGCCTCCCGTCCGGCCTTGAGCCCGAAGGAGAGGAATCCGCCGTGGTTCCGCTGGTGATCGTGGCGGTGCTCACTGGCACCACTGCGGTGCTCCGGCGCCGGTGGCTGGCCGCGCTGCGGGACCTCGGTGACCGCCAGGTCATCATCGAAGGCCTCGGCCCGGTCCTGGCCGCGATGATCCGCTCCCGCTCGCGCAGCGTTTCGGACCTCGCGCGGGCCGACACTCTCGACCAGCGCCACACCGGCCGCGACGCTGAGCTTCAGCCGGCCGTCAGGAAGCGGGCATGTCGATGAACACCGACCCGGATGTGGTTGCGGACGGCCTGCGTGCGTGGGCCCGCGGGATCTATCCGCTCGAGGCCGCCGTCGAGTTGCTGATCCGCAGCTGCGGTGGCCGGTTCGCCAGCAGCGGGATGCCCTGGGTCCAGCCCGGTGAGGAGCCCGGCCTCTGCAGGTCCGCCACTCCGCACGGGTACCGCAAGGGGGAGACGGTGAGTCTGAGCGAGACTCATCAGAATGCCGAACTGTCAAGGGCCACAGCTCCTGCCTGAACCCAGCTGGGAGGACGCCGAACGGCGCGGTGGCGGGGTGGCGCCACTCGTACCTCAACAGCTGGGGCGGGCGACGCGGGAAACCGCCGCACCTGAAGGTGTGCGGATCGTGGTCCGCGCCAATTCGCGGAAGGAGCTGCGCCTCGACGTCGACGAGATCAAAAACCTCGGCGTCGACCTGCGACCGTCCCGCCGCGACGGGGCATGCAGTTCCCGCTGGCCAAAGAGCCGTTCGACCCGGTCAGCGTCGGCGTCGCCGGCTCCCAAGCGACCGCCATCGCGAAGGACATTCTGCCACCTGGCCGACGACACCAGGTTCCTCCACGGCCAGGACACCGCTGCCGAGGAACTCCGCGACCTCTCGACGTCGTCACTGACTGGTGCCCCCAAGCCCCCGGACGCGCCCTGCGGATCGCGGGTGATCAACGGTTCAAAGTGTTCGCTGTGGTGGCGCCGGTGGAACGACGCCTCGTCCGGACGAGCACCGCCTGGAAGCGGCCGGGAGAAGTGCACATGAGTATCGACGAAATCCTCAAGCGTCGTGCGATCCCGAAAAGGCGGTGCCTGGCCGCCCGGGGCCACTCGGCGCCCCCTCGCTACGTGCAGGACGTCACTCCGTCCGTGGGGAGAACATGATGACGGCGACTCCCACAAGGCAGATGAGGGCTCCGATGATGTCGTAACGATCGGGTTTGAACCCGTCCATGATCATTCCCCACGCGAGCGAGCCGGCAACAAAGACGCCTCCGTACGCTGCCAGGATGCGACCGAAGTTCGCGTCCGGCTGCAGAGTGGCCACGAACCCGTAGAGGCCGAGGGCGATGACCCCGCCGCCGATCCAGATCCATCCGCGGTGTTCACGGACGCCCTGCCAGACCAGCCATGCGCCACCGATCTCGGCGAGGGCTGCGGCGATGAACAGCGCAATCGAACGGAGGGTGTCCATTCCGTGATTGTGGCATCACGCAACCGCTACGGATCTCGACCCCGGAAATCGGAACTCGTCCAGGCAGCCGGCCGGGTCCTGGGATTCGGACTCGGCCTCCTGGCGCTCGTTCTGTCGTGTTCGGCGCGATCCCGATCGGACAGCCCGTCGGGAATGGGCTGGCTCATCGCGCGGGCTCCTGCTGACTGGCCCTCAGGAGTGTCCCGTCCGCGCCGTGCGCGCCGAGAGGTGACCTCTGGACCACGACCCTGGTGGCGTTTGGGGCTCGCCGCGGCGCACACTGAACAGATGGTCCTTGCTCCGGACACCCGCGCAGCACTCGAATGGATCCGGAACGACTTCGACCACATCGTCGCCACGGTGACTCCGCAGGACCTCGTGGCCCCCACCGCCGGCACCCGGTGGACCAACCGCGAGTTGATCTTCCACCTGTGGTTCGGCCAACGCATCACGCGGGCGTTCATCACCCTGGTCGGCGCCTTCTCCCGGCTCCCACCCCCCGTGTCGCGAGGCTGGGCGCACATCCTCGGCGCCGCGACTCGCCCCTACGACTGGGTCAACTACGCCGCCAGCGCCGGCGGCGGGCGCGTTGTCCCGCTGAGAACCGTGAGGCGATGGATGCACAACGACACCGCAGCCATCCTGGCTTGGGCCGACCGGGCGACCGATGCCGATTTGCGGAGTGGGATGAGCGTGCCACCCGGCTGGGACCCCTACTTCCAGCCATGGATGAGCCGCACCGACCTGCTCGACTGGGCACCGAAGCACTACCGCCACCATCGTGCACAACTTACGATCGAGGGATTGTGACCGCCTCGCGCGCCCGGATGCTGCCTCACGTCTGCCCCCACGCGGCCACACGTAGGAGCCGGGACATTACGCGTGTCGTAGCGAGAAGCTAGTGACGGCAATGTCACCGCGAGGTTAACTCCACTCTCGCGCACGGTAAGGCGTCTGTGACCAGGGAAGACCCCTTTGCCTGGGCCATGAACGGCACCGCCTTCGGCTCCGATACCCCGATCCGCACCAGCGCGGGTCGTCGGGTGCGACTGCAGACGACCAACGAGACGATGATGGCCCATCCGATGCACCTCCACGGGCACACCTGGTTGCTGCCCGAGCGCGGCGGCCTGCGCAAGGACACCGTGATGGTGCTGCCGATGCAGACCCTGGTCGCCGACCTGCAGGCCGACAATCCCGGACGCTGGGCCTACCACTGCCACCACATCTACCACGCCGAGATCGGCATGATGACGACCCTGCAGTACTGAGACCTGGGCCCGGCAAACTTCCGTGGCATCGTTCAGGGGATGTCTCGCAGGTAGCCCTTCATCTCCTGGATCTCCGCTTGTTGGGCTTCGATGATCCGCCGGGCCAGGTCCTTCACGCGTGGATCGGTGAGGTTCGCGTTCTCGCTGGTGAGGATGGCGATCGAATGGTGGGGAATCATGCCTTCCAGCCAGCCGCGGTCGCTGATCGTGGCTTGCGTCCGCGCGAGCCACAGACCGGCGCCGAAGACGACGACGCAGAGCCCGACCACCATCAGGTTCGCCCTGCTGCTGCGGTACATCCGCCGCATGAACCACAGCATCACCAGCGCCATCACCGAGACCGACATCATGGTCATGAACAGCCTCGTCCAGCTGAAGTAGACGTGGTCGATGGCATAGGTGTTGAAGTACATGACCACGTACATCAGCACCGCCGAGGTGACGATCATCGCCGCGAAGCGCAGGTACGGGCGCCCGCCGGGCCGGTCATGCCGCTGCTCGTGCTCACCTGTGGCCATCGGATCTCCTTCGTTCGGCAACGGAACGGTCTTCGCGGCTTGCGAATCGGGTGCCCGCAGGTCGCCGCCTGTCAACCCGTACCCACTCCTTCAGGCACTCACCAAGCCCGTACGCTGGTCGAGGCGACGCAGCAGCTGGGCGTTGAGCGCGACCACGACTGTGGACAACGACATCAGTACTGCACCGACCTCCATGGGCAAGGTGACCCCGACCGGCGCCAACACGCCGGCGGCGAGGGGGACGGAGACCAGGTTGTAGCCGGCCGCCCACCACAGGTTCTGCACCATCTTGCGGTAGCTGGCCTTCGACAGCTCGATCACCGACACCACAGTCCGCGGATCATCCCCTGCCAGGATCACCCCGGCGGACGCGATCGCCACGTCCG
>JAGQUI010000302.1 GCA_020438595.1 Propionibacteriaceae bacterium
TGGCGCCGGTCGGTCCGGGCCGCGTCCGGCGCCGAGCGGCGCTGGACGTGGTACCGCGCCGGTCCTGGCCCGCGGGAACGGGACGTGCTGCGCCGACCGCTGCGTCCGGACCAGCCCGGGACGGGCGGCGCCGAGCGGGGCGGGGCGGTGGCTGCGGAGGTGGCGTCGCCACAGCCGGGTCCGGAGCATCAGCCGGCTCGGGCGCACGGGCAGGACGGAGACGTCGACCGCCACCAGCGGCCGCCGGCTCCGCGCGCCGAGCCCCCGCCTAGGAGGTCGTGAAGCCGCCATGGCACATCTCCAGTTCCTCCATCGCCAGCGCCGCGGTGCCCGCTGCGAACTGCGGGCCGGTCCAGCGCACCGGCATCGCGTCGCGCAGGTTCCACCGCTGCACCGGGCTGTGCATGCTGTCGAACAGGGTGATCGTCGCCGGGTGCCGGGGGACCGTGCCGCCCCCGCTGCCGAGCCCGTCGCCGCCGCAGGAGAGGATCCACCCCAGCAGCGCGTTGTCGTCGGTCAGGCCGCGCTTGAGCACGATGTTCGGCCAGGCGAGGCGCCCGGGCAGCTTCAGCACCGACTCGTTGTTGCCGCCCTCTGCGAACTCCTCGACCTGCAGGGTGACCGCGAGTCCCGTCACCTCGGTGAACCGGCCGATCGTCAGGGAGTCGACCTCCAGCACGAAGGCGCCGGCGAACGGCGGGTCCTTCGTCCGGGAAGCCAGTCCCTGGCTAGCCATCCTTGATCTCCTCCCATGCGCGGCGGTTCAGGTCGGCGACCATCCCGACCAGCCGGACGCGGTCGCCGTGCTCGAGGTCCAGCAGCTGGCCGAAGCCCCAGTGCAGGTGGTACGCGAGGTACGACATCTCCTCCCACAGGGCCGTCTGGTCGTAGTGGGTCTCCAGGCTGCCCAGGTACTCGGCTAGCCAGGGCTCAGTGTCCCGGGAGGAAAAGGGACGCCCTCACCGAGCGTCTCCAGCACCGACGGGTCACCGAAGTTCACGATCCGGTAGAAGTCCTGCAGGTAGTTGAAGTCGGAGGCGAACAGGCCCTCGATCGTCTTCGTGGTGATCCGGTGGACGGTGCCGAGCTCGGTGACCACCCGGGACAGCACGATGATGCTGGAGTAGCTCTCGTTCTCCTTCACCCGGGAGTCCCGCAGCGGGTCGATCTCGTCCCTGGCGCACGCCAGGCGCATCACCCCGCTGCGGTGCAGCGTCCCCTCCTCGTCGACGTAGCCCTTGGGCAACGTGAACGGGTACTCGGTCTGCAGACCCATCAGGCCCTCACCAGCCCCTCGTGGGTGATGGTGATGCTCTCCGTGGCGACCTCGTTGGCGCCCGCGTCGAAGTCGGCGCCCTTCCACTTCGACGGCCAGCCGGCCTCGAAGTTCCAGCGGGCCACCTCGGCGCCGGTGGAGTCGTAGGCGATGATCGAGCCGTTGCGGCGGGCGGCGTCGGCGTCCCCGTCGATCACCTGCTTGCGCCACTCCCACAGCGCCTTGGTGCTGTCCAGCCGGCGGTCGAGCGTGATGTCCGCCCACTTCATGGCGCCCGCCACCTTGCGGATCACCATCCGGCCCTGCTCGGTCGCCTCCTTGAACTCGATGATCTCGGTCTCGGACTCGATCCCGGCGCACTTGCGGAAGTAGCCGATGTTCACGTTGTCGACCGACAACGCGAACTTGAAGGTCGTACTCAGGTCAGGCATCGGTCAGCCTCCTCTATTCGGTGGTGGATTCGCCGGACTGCCACTGGCTGATCCGGAAGACGATGAACTCGGCGGGACGGCTCGGGCAGACCCCGATCTCGACGACGAGCTTGCCCTCGGCCACCGAGCTCGGCGGGTTGTTCGTCTCGTCGCAGATCACGAAGTACGCCTGGTCCGGGGTGGCCCCGACCAGCGCCCCCTGCATCCACAGGCCGCGCAGGAAGTACCCGACGTTGCGCTTCACGCGCTGCCACAGGTCCACGTCGTTCGGCTCGAACACCGCCCAGCGGGTGCCGCGGCGGATCGACTCCTCCATGTAGTTGAACAGCCGGCGGACGTTCACGTAGCGCCAGCTCGGGTCGGTCATGGCCAGCGTCCGCGCGCCCCAGACCCGGATCCCGAAGGTGCCGAAGTTGCGCAGGCAGTTCACGCCGATCGGGTTCAGCAGGGCCTGCTCGCCGTCGGTGAGCGGGGTCTCCAGGCCGACGACGCCGCGGATCTCCTCGTTGCCGGGCGCCTTGTGCACGCCGCGCACGGCGTCCGTCCGGGCCCAGATGCCGGCCAGGTGGCCCGACGGCGGGACGGTGAGGAAGCGCGGGGCGTTCGGCGGGCTCGGGTCGCTGCGGTTCGGCACGACCACGTTCGGGTAGTAGCTGACCGCGAACGCGGTGTCCTTGCCGAGCCGGTCGCGCCACTCGGCGGCACCGGTCGGGGTCAGGCCCGGCGGCGGGTCCAGGATCGCCATCCGCTTGCCGCTCGCGGCGGCCCAGTCGGCCAGCCCGGCCTGGAAGGCGAGGTAGGCCTCCATGTCGAGGCTGCCGTCCGGCCGGGTGGTGACGGTGACCAGGTCGGGCACGGCGACGATCGTCACGTCGTCGGCGATGGCGAGACCCTCATAGCCGGTGCGTTCGGCCTCGGAACCGGCGAGCACGGCCGGCTCGGCGGCCGCCGGGGCGTTCTGGGTGAGGGCGTACCGGCCCGCGGCGGGCGCGCGCTCGGCGAGCCCGACGCCGGACACGTTGCGGACCCGCACCCGGATCGTGGTGGCCTGGTCGTTGATGGTCTTCTCCAGCACCTTCGGCGACTTGCCGAAGTCGAGGCCGCCGACCTCCTCGACCTGGTCGCCGTTGCGGAACACGCGCAGCGAGTAGTCCGTGGCCGCCGACTCGCCCTCGGCGGGCGTCGGCGGCGGCACCACCTCGACCTCGTAGCCGGCCGTGTCGTCGGCGGTCGCCTCGACGGTGATGCTGGGCAGGTCCGGGTTGCTGGCCGCGGTCAGCTCCAGGGACGGCGGCGAGGCCACGCCTCCGCCGCTGGCACGCACGATGTAGGCCATCGTGCCGCCGTTGTCGAAGTAGCCGCGCACGGCGTAGGGGAGCATCGCCCCCGGCGCGAACCCCCCGTAGATCCGCTCGTACTGCGGCCAGCTCGTGACCAGTTGCGGACGGACCCCGTCGGGATCGGTGGGGTCGCCCTCCGCGCCGACGTAGGTGGCCGTGAAGCCGACGAAGGCGGCGATCGCGGTGCCGACGCCCTGGATCGGCATGGAGCCGGATGGGTGTTCCTCGATGTAGATACCGGGCGTGGCGTAACTGGTCGCCATGGCTTTCCTCCTCGGTGGATTCTGTCGTCAGCTGCTGATCTGGCTGGGTAGGTCGGACAGGGAGCACTCGAACGACTCGCCCCCGTGGAACGGCGGGTACACCGTCAGGGTCGGGCTGTCGGTCGAGCAGGTGATCACCTGGATGCCGGGGTGCTCCAGGACGATCTGGCGGACCACGTCGGCCGCTCCGGGGGCGGTGGAGTCGAGGATGACGAGGTTCGGCAGGCTGTTGCGCAGGTAGTCCACGATCGTCGGCGTGGCGAGATGGACGACGTCCGCACGGCGGGCCGCGAGCACGTCGTTGATGCCGATCCCGATCAGGGCGTTGAAATCGCCCACAGCGACCTTCGTCATTTCCGGCCCCCAGGTTCGTCAGCGGTTACCGACCCTGTTCCACCATGCGCCCGGGGCGCGGTTGCCCGACAGGACAACTCGGACAGTCGAAAGGGCAAGCCGGCCGGTTCGGCGCGGGGGAGCACGCTTGGCTGCCCGGATGGACCTGTCCCGACGGGGCCGGGCCTGCCTAGCGTGTGGGGATGCGGGACTACGCCGCCCGGACGCCGGTGGCAGAGGCGCCGGCACCCGCCGGGACGAGCGCACCGGCGCGGGCACCCCAGCGAGCCCGTCCGGTGCGCACCGCGCCGGGCCGGCACCTGGCCAGGGACGCCGCGGCCCG
>JAGQUI010000303.1 GCA_020438595.1 Propionibacteriaceae bacterium
AGCCCGACTGGCAGGAGACCACCGCGGACGACCCGGGTGAGGGCCAGGCCCGCGCCGCGGTGGCGGACGGCGCGACGCTGGTCTGCTCGCTGGGCGGGGACGGGACGGTGCGTGCCGTCGCGAGCGGCCTGCTCGGGTCCGGACGGCCACTGGGGCTGCTCCCCGGCGGCACCGGCAACCTGCTGGCCCGCAACCTGAAGCTGCCCGTCGACGACCTCGACGCCGCGCTCACCGTCGCGCTCACCGGAACCGACGTCGCCATCGATGTCGGCGAGGTGCGCTGGGACGAGGGCGACCGTGCGGTGTTCCTGGTCGCCGCCGGCATGGGCCTGGACGCCGAGATGATGGCGGGCGTCGACCCGACGCTGAAGCGGACGGTCGGCTGGCTCGCCTACGCCGTCTCGGGATTCCGGGCGCTGTTCCGGCTCGGCTTCAGCGTGCGGGTGACGGCGGACCGGCAGCGGGCGGTCAGCCAGCACGCCCGCACCGTGCTCGTGGCGAACTGCGGCGAGCTCACCGGCGGGCTCCGGCTGATCCCCGAGGCCGCGCTGGACGACGGCAGGCTCGACACGGTGCTGGCCTCCCCCCGCTCGTTGTTCGGCTGGATCGCGATCGGGGTCGACATGGCGTCCCGGCACCGCCGCGGCCATCCCGCGTTCGTGCACCTGGTCTCGGGCCAGGTCGACGTGACCACGAAGGAACCCGTCGAGGCGGAGCTGGACGGCGACGCCGTGGGACCGCGTACCCGGATGAGCGCGCGGGTGCGGCCGGGGGCGCTCACCGTCCGCGTGGCCCCGTCCTGAAACGTGCCGGGAACCGCTGCCGTGTCAGGGCGCGCCGGGCGCCCTGTTCCCCATCCGGGTGACAACCGCTATCGTTCTCCGCGTAGTCGCTGTACCGGCTCGCAATCCCAGCCGGGAATGCGGGCGAAGAGCTCCTTCGGGGGTGCGGGGACGACATGGCGGTTCCGGAAGTCGGCACCGCACGCACGAGAAGGAGTTAGTGGATGGCCACTGGCACTGTGAAGTGGTTCAACGCGGAGAAGGGTTACGGCTTCATCGCCCCCGACGGCGGCGGCCCCGACGTTTTCGCCCATTACAGCGCGATCTCGACCTCCGGGTTCCGCACGCTGGACGAGAACCAGAAGGTCGAGTTCGAGATCACCCAGGGTCCGAAGGGCCCGCAGGCCTCGAACATCAGCCCGATCTGATCAGCCTGAACGGACGGCCCCCTCGCTGCGGCGAGGGGGCCGTCCTGCGTTCGGGCCGCGGTGCGAGAATCGCGGCATGGCCGCGGACATCTTCTGCCGGATCATCGCCGGCGAACTCGACACCGAGGAGGTCTGGCGTGACGACGACGTGGTCGCGTTCCTCGACCACCGGCCGGTGTTCAAGGGCCACGTGCTCGTCTGCCCGACCCGGCACGTGGAGACACTGCTCGACCTGCCCGGGCCGCTGATGCAGCCGCTGCTCACCGCCGCGCAGCGGGTCGCGGCCGCGATGGGGCCCGCCCTCGGCGCGCAGGGCACCTTCGTCGCCATGAACAACGTGGTCAGCCAGTCGGTGCCGCACCTCCACGTCCACGTCGTGCCCCGTTCGAAGGGCGACGGGCTGCGCGGGTTCTTCTGGCCCCGCACGCGCTACGCCGCCGGCGAGGAGGCCGAGTACGCGAGCCGGTTGCGGGCGGCACTCGCCCGTCCTCACACCGATCCCCCGAACGGGTGACCGGAGAAGTCACCCGTTAGGGGCCTTACCTGACCACCCCGTGGATGACAGGCTGTTAGTGCATTCTCGGGAGGGGTCCTACACAATGCGCTCGATGCTGCTGCGCCATGCTGCAGCCCTACTGGCCGGATTCGGTCTGGTCGCAGGGTCGCTCGGCGTCGCCGCCGCGCCTGCGCAGGCCGCGACGTTCAGCGTGAGCCTCTCGGCGTCCGCCACCCACGTGACGGTCGGCCAGAAGGTGACCCTCACCGGCAAGGTCTCGCCACGGCCCGGCCGGCGCTACGTGAAGGTGCAGCTGCGGTACGTGGGTTCGACGGCCTGGCACACGATCAAGAAGGTGCGCACGAACAGGGCCGGACGCTTCACCGTGAAGGTCACCGCCAGCGACGAGAACGACCGCTACTACCGCATCTACAAGCCGAAGCAGCGCTCCCGCAAGGCCGGACGCTCGGCAGCCGTGCAGGTCATCGTCGATCCCGTGGTGATCACTCCGGCCACCCTCGGCGGCATCACGCCCGGCACCAGCCCGCTGGCCGGAGGCGCCACGCTCACCGTCACCGGCACCGGGCTGAGCGGCACCGACACCGTCACCTTCACCCCGCAGGTGGCACGGTCCGACACCAGGGACGGCACCGGCATCCTGCCCGAGCTCCGCGGCACCGTGTCCGTGATCGACGACACCACGCTGAGCGTGCGGACGCCCGCCTCGCTCGGCGGGGAGAACGTGGTCAAGATCTACACCCCGTCCGGCACCCTGACGACGAGCGTCACCTACGCGGGCACGACCCGCGAACCGACCAGCTTCGAGCAGCAGGTGCTGGACGAGATCAACGCGCGCCGCGCCGCGCCGCAGACCTGCCACGAGAACGATGCGAACAACAAGATGCCCGCCGTGGCACCGGTGGCGTGGGACGGGAAGCTCTCCGATCTCGCGCTGTCCCACAGTCGTGACCTGGCCGCCCGGCAGGACGTCTACAAGGGCCTGAGCCACGTCACCTGGGACACCAAGGACTTCACCACTCGGTTCCGGCTGGCCGGCGTGTCCGGTGGCTACGGCGAGGTGCTCGCGCTCTCGCCGTCCGGCTACTCGGCCGCCCAGGTGGTCGCCCAGTGGATGGAGAGCACCGGCGGCCATTGCGAGTCGGTGATGAACGAAGGATGGACCAAGGCCGGAGTGGGGGTGGCCGGAGGGGTCTGGTTCAACGGCTCCTTCGACCAGGATTCGATCTTCAGCAATGTGGATTTCCAGTGAGGGGACTGGTGACATGACCGAGATGCTTTACGGCTCCCGCTTCCTGGGCGCTGACCTGGCCGAACCGGCCGCCGGGGACCGCGGATCACGGTACCTCGACGAGGCCGACCAGTACGACAACGTGATCGAGTACACGCCGCGGCACCTGCGGGCGGCCTCGCTGTCCCGGGAGCTGCAGGAGGCCCTCGATGCCGCCTTCGCGCCCGCGTACGAGGCGCTGGCCGCCTTCTCGCCGGAGGAGGAGCCGCTGCCCGAGCCCGAGCCCGAATCGATGCCGCTGCCCGAGCCCGTGCCGACGCCGGCGCCGGTCGCCGAGAAGACCACGGTTGAGGTCGAGGAGCCGGACCCGGCCGATGACCCGCTGCCCTTCGTGATCCCCGAGACGGTCGAGTACCCGGCGGTGCTGCCCGGCCAGGCCGCGGCGGCGGCGACGATGATCCCGGAAGCGATCTTCCGGGACGAGGTCGTGACCGAACCCGAGCCCGCGCCGGAGATCGTGATCGAGCTGCCCGCGCCGGCCGCACGCACTTCCGTGCCCACGCCGGAGCACACGCCCGTCTCCCCGACGCCGTTCCCCGAGCGGGAGCACTTCGCGGACCACGACGACCACGAGGACCTCGGCCACCGCAAGGAGAAGAAGCAGCCACGGCCCAGCCGCAGGATCCGCCCGATGAAGGTGGACGTGTCCCGGCTGATGGTGCCGTCGCCGCCGCGGATCGCGAACGGCTAGTGGTGGACGACGCGTCCGTCCCGCACCACGGCGAGCACCGCTGACCGGTCCCGCAGCACGTCGGGCCGGCCCGGATCGCCGCTGAACACCACGAGATCCCCTCTCGAAGCCGTCTCGCCCAGCAGGGCGAGACCGCCCGTGGTGGCGGCGGCGAGTGCCGTCGGGGCCGGGACGCCCGCGTCGACCATCGCCGCAACCTCGTGGAGGTTGCGGCCGTGCTGCGACGCCAGGCCAGCGTCGGTGCCCATGGCGAGGCGGACGCCGGCGTCCAGGCAGTG
>JAGQUI010000304.1 GCA_020438595.1 Propionibacteriaceae bacterium
AGGCGGGCACGCTGTCGGCGTTCCTCACCGCGCTGCAGGGCGGGGCGCTGCTACCGCTCGAGCTGGCGAACCCCGTCCCGGCGTTCCACACGGCCAGCCACGACCTCTCCCTCGCCGAGCCGCTGCTGCTCGCGGACGGTCGGCGGCTGACCGCCCTCGACCTGCAGGACGCGGTGTGGGAAGCGGTCTCCGCGGACGCGGGCCGTCGCCCCGAGGCGTACGAGGCGGAGGTCGTCGCGAGCTGGCGGGACGTGCTCGACGACCTGCGCGCCGACCCGTCGCGGTGCGCGGACCGGCTGGACTGGGTGGCGAAGCGAGGGTTGCTGGACGCCTACGCGAGCCGGCACGGCCTGGACTGGACGAGCCCGCGGCTGGCCCAGCTCGACCTGGCCTGGGCGCGGCTGGACCGGCCGGGACCGTGGGACGCGCTCGCCGGGGCCGGCCGGCTGCGCACGGTGGTGACGCCGCCGGAGGTGGAGCGGGCCGGCACCGAGCCGCCGTCCGACACCCGGGCCTGGACGCGGGGGAGGGTGGTGGCGCTGGCCGCGGACCGGGTCACCGGCGCCGCCTGGGACTGGCTGCAGGTGCGGGACGCCCACGGCGCCGAACGCCGGGTCGACCTCGCCGAGCCCCTCGGCCACACCCGCGCCGACGTGGGTGGCCTGGCTGACGAGGCGGCCCTCGCCCGGTTGCTGGCCGGCGCGGGGCACGACCACTAGTAGGCTGTCGGCGCCGAGAGATCAGGAGGACCGGTGGCCGAGCGCGTGCAGCAGAAGCGGACGCCCCAGCGCGTCGAAGAGGTGGCCGAGGCCACCCCGGCTCCTGCGCGGTCGGTCGACTACGACGCCATCCTCGACCAGATCGACGCGGTGCTCGAATCGGATGCCGAGGAGTACGTCCGGTCGTTCGTCCAGAAGGGTGGACAGTGAGCGATCGCGAACTCTCCCCGGCGCTGGTGATCGGCACGGGCCTGGTCGGCGCGTCCGTCGCGCACGCCCTCACCCGGGCCGGCATCACCGTCCACCTGCAGGACAAGGTGTCCAGCCACGCGCGCGTCGCCGCGTCCCGGGGAGCCGGCACCACCGCGGTTCCGGACCCGGCCGAGGTGAGGCTGGTGGTCGTCGCGGTGCCGCCGGGAGCCCTGCCCGGGGTGATCGAGAACGCGCTGGCCGGCTACCCGCACGCCACCGTCACCGACGTCGGCTCGGTGAAGGGCACCGTGCTCGCGGCCCTGCGGAGGACGGACGCAGACCTGTCCCGCTACGTCGGCTCGCACCCGATGGCCGGCTCGCAGCACGTCGGTCCGCTGACCGCGCACGCCGACCTGTTCGTCGACCGCACCTGGGTGGTCACCCCGCACGACACCTCGGCCGCCCACGCCGTACTCGACGTGCAGGAGGTCGCCCGGCTGTGCGGCGCCCGGCGCGTCACGATGGGCGCTGCGCACCACGACGAGGCGGTCGCGCAGGTATCGCACCTGCCGCACCTGGTCTCGGTGCTGATGGCGGGCACGCTCACCCGGGTGCCGCCCGAGCACCTGCGGCTGGCCGGCCAGGGCGTCCGCGACGTCACCCGGATCGCCGGCTCCGACCCGAAGCTGTGGCAGCAGATCATCGGCGCGAACGCGATCGCCGTCCGGCACGAGCTGGAGGCGATCCAGGCCGACCTGGCCGGCATGATCTCCGCCCTCGACGCCGGTGACGTGTCGGGCCTGCTGGAGCGCGGCCGCGAGGGCACCCGGGCGCTCCCCGGCAAGCACGGGCTGACCGCCACCAGCTACGCGCACGTCGTGGTCGAGATTCCCGACGAGCCGGGTTCGCTGGCCCGGCTGTTCGGCGACATCCAGGCCGCCGGGGTGAACGTCGAGGACGTCTCGATCGACCACGACCTCGAACGCGAGGTGGGCTGGCTCTCGGTGCAGGTGGCACCCGAGCGCGCCGGCGACCTCGCCACCGCCATGACCACCGCGGGCTGGACCGTCCGCGACGCCGACACGCCCCTGTAGTCCCCGGAGGAGACCATGGCCGAACGACTCGTGATCGCCATCGACGGACCGAGCGGGTCCGGCAAGTCGACGACCTCGAAGGGGGTGGCGAAGGCGCTCGGCCTGGCCTACCTCGACACCGGGGCGATGTACCGCGCGGTCACCTGCGCATACCTGGACGCCGGCGTCGAGCCGTCCGACGAGGCCGGGGTGATCGCCGCCACCGAGGGCGCGGACCTCGAGATCAGCACCGACCCGGACGCGCAGTGGGTGCGGGTGAACGGTGCGGACGTCACCGAACGGATCCGCGAGCCGGAGGTGTCGGCGAAGGTGAGCGCCGTGTCCACCGTCGCGGAGTGCCGGGCGAACCTGGTCGCGCGGCAGCGGGCGATCATGGAGGCCGCGCCGGCCGGGATCGTGGCGGAGGGACGCGACATCACCACGGTGGTGGCGCCCGACGCCGACGTCCGCCTGCTGCTCACCGCGGATCCGGAGATCCGGATGGCGCGCCGCCAGGCCGAACTCGGCGACAAGGTGGACGCCACCCAGCTCGCCGACCAGGTGCTGCGCAGGGACTCCGACGACTCGAAGCTGGTGAACTTCACCACCGCGGCCGACGGCGTCACGCACCTCGACTGCACCTACCTCACCCTGGCGGAGACGATTCAGGCCGTGCTGGACCTGGTGGCGTCGACCCGGGGCTGACCGCCGGCACGGGCAGGACCCGGCGCAGGGCGATCCAGACCAGTGCGCCGAGCACGACCGGCGCGAGTTGCAGGCCGGAGACGGTGGCCAGGGCGGGCCCGAACGCCGGCAGCAGCCACGCCGCGACCAGCACCTCGCGATCACCCCGCCGCCAGCCGTCGGCCAGGCCGGTGAGCGCCAGCCACGCGATCGGGAACGCCAGCCAGACCAGGTCGTAGTCGAAGGCGTAGGGGTTGGCCAGGAACGTGCCCGCCATCAGCACGGCGCCACGCAGCGGGAGCGCGTCCGTGCGTCGCCAGACCAGCCAGACCGCGACCGCCGCGGCGACCCCGGCGACGACCTGTACGCCGAGCGCCCAGTCGGCCGGGACGCCGACCAGCCGCAGCATCGCGAACACCGACGGCATCTTGGCCAGGGGCAGTGCGCCGCCGCTGGTGGCGGCCTGGGCGAGGTTCATGCCGTCCAGCCACGCGGTGACCGACGCCGGGCCGAACGCGGCGATGCTCGCGGCGAGGAACGCGCCGGCGGTGAGGGCGGCGGACGCGATGGTGCGCCAGGCGCGGGCGGCGAGCAGCGCGACGGCGAACAGGATCGCGAGGTGCGGCTTGATCGCGAGCAGGCCGAGCAGCACTCCGGCGAGCCAGGGCCGGCGCCGCAGCAGGAGCAGCGAGCCCGCGCCGAGGGCGGCCGTGTACAGGCCGTTCTGGCCCTGCAGCAGGCAGGCCCACAGCCCCGGGAAGGCGAGCACGAGCGGCCACGCGCCCCGGCGGCGTCCGATCACGCTGCGCAGGGTGCCGAGCCAGGCGGCGAGGCCGCCGGCGGAGAACAGCAGCAGGCTGAGCAGGTACGGCAGCAGGGCCAGGGGGGCGACCACGAGCAGGAAGGTGGGCGGGTAGAACCAGCCGTAGCCGACGCCGGTGGCATCGGGGAACAGGGAGTGCTGGGCCTGCAGGTAGAGGTTCAGGTCGTAGGCGTCGAGGCCACGTCCGGCCAGCACGAGCCAGGACGCGGAGTAGAAGGCGACGAAGTCCGCGCCGAGGGCCCCGGTGGAGAGGACCGGGACGAACGGCCGCAGGACGACCAGCCCGACGAGCGCCACGGCGTAGAGCACGAGGAAGATCCGCGGGTAGACGCGCAACCGCTCGGCGTTGAGCCAGTGCGGCCTGCTCGTGGTCACGGTGCCTCCCTTCGCGGCCCAGTCTGGCAAGCCGGAGCCGCTGCGGGCCGATGGACGCGCGTGCGCTACCCTGATCAGTCGCACGAACAGCAGAAGGGCATGCCGATGACCGAGA
>JAGQUI010000305.1 GCA_020438595.1 Propionibacteriaceae bacterium
CGCGACGTCTACCACGCCGCCGACCCGGCCACCGGCCGGGCGCTGGCCGAGAAGATCCTCGCCAGCTTCCCCAGTTGCCCGATCCCCGAGATCGCCCGGCTCGGCCGCACCCTGAAGCAATGGGCCGACGCGTTCCTGGGCTACTTCCGCACCGGCGGCGCCAACAACGGCGGCACCGAAGCGGTGAATGGCTTGATCGAGTTGCACCGCCGGATCGCCCGCGGCTTCAGAAACCGGGAGAACTACCGGCTACGCATGCTCCTGGTCGCCGGCGGACTCGACCAGCCCCCACCCCAAGTGTGAAGAGCCCGTTTGGTCAACCACGCAGGTAGATCCTGACCGATCAGACAACTGAATCGCCCCGGGCCTGGTGGAGGTACTAGTCCCGCCCGACGCCCTCAGGCACGCGCAGGCAACAACGGGAACCCGCCCACTCCCGGTCCGGACGTTCCCGTCGCGCCATTCGGCACGATCGACCGCGCCGGGTGCGGCAATTGCGGGCGGTCGTGCTCGGGTGACCGGCAGCCGAAAGGCTACCCTCACACACCGCGGCCAAATCAGTGCGGTTGCCCTCACTGGTTCTGCGATTCCGCACTCGGGTCCACACGGGTGCGAGCCGGCAGCGCCCGGCTCGACCAGATCGGCTCGCTTCAGTGCTCGAGTTGCTTGAGTGCCTCGTCCACGAGAGCCTCGGCATCCTGGAGTTCCTGCTCCGCGGCGGACTTGATGTCGTCGGTCGTCG
This sequence comes from Propionibacteriaceae bacterium, assembly GCA_020438595.1. Next base: position 743 of record JAGQUI010000305.1, read on the forward strand.
GAACCGGCGTGGCCTCCGCGCGCATGGCTCCCCGGGTACTCGTTCCGGCGGGCATCGCGTGCTCCTGCTTGACGGTGTCGGCCGTGAGGTCGACGTACCAGTCGCTCTCCCGGGTGAGGCTCCGCATCACCCACCGCCGCATCGTCTCCTCGACCCCCGCCTCTCCGGCGTCCTCACGGGCCCAGTAGCGGTTCGCCATCTCCACGAACTCCCGCGAGAGCTTGTCGCGCCGGTTCGCCTCGCGGGAGTTCTTCTTCAGCGACGCCTCCGTGTAGATCATGATCGTGGTCAGCGGACGGTCCTCGCCGACGACATCGCGGGCCGCCTCACCCTGGGTGCCGATCACCGTGCCCAGCCCTCGGATCACCGTGTACGGGATGACGTGCTCGGACTGGAGGTACCACAGGGGGACCAGTTCCTCGCCGAGCCCTCGTTCGGTCGGGTTGGGCTGGAGTCCGGGCGGCTTGGAGCCGTGCCGGCCGATCATGCCCAGGCCCGGCGCGCTGCCGCCCGGGGTGGAGCCCCAGCCGTGATCGAAGAGCCACCGGGCGATCGCCTTGGCAGCCGTGGCCTTGGCGGCCTGGGTCTTCGCGAGGTTGTAGGCCGCGACCAGGTCGTCGAACGCCTTCACCTTGCCGACGTGGTTGTTCACCAGGTCGTCGTCCGAGTGGAGCACGAGCGCACCACCGGGCCCGTCGTCCCTGAGGTGGTGGATTGCCCCGTCCATCCGGACCTCCTCATTGATGCCGTCGCCCGGCGCCGCGCCGTCCGCGGGCTGCTGCCCGTCCGCGCCACCGCCCAGGCCCAGCATGTCGAGCGCCGCCCGGCCCAGTTCGAGCGCCTTGCGGATCAGCCAGATCACGGCCTCCCGGATGGTCTGGCGCAGGCCGTTGATGATCTCGACGACCTTCTCCGGGACGTCGCCGAGGCCCACCTGGGACGCGAGGAAGCCGATCGCCACCGGGATCGCGTCGGCCAGACCGGTCTCGAGCATGCTCGCCCCGGGCGCGATGTTGCCCGCGGCGATCGCGGCGAGGGTGTCCACGTAGGTCTTCACGATCTGGAGGATCTCGGTGACGTACTCGATCACCGACTCGACCGCCCGGTAGAACGCGATGAAGCTGTTCACGACCGCCATCACGCCGGTCGGGTCCAGCATCGAGAGCACCTTCGTGATCGCGGCCTCGATCAGGTTCTGCTGCAACCAGTCGGTGGCCATCGTCAGGATCGTGTCCCAGAGGTTCCCGAGTTGGCTGCTGAGGCGCTCCCACAGCACCCCGACGCCGCCCTCCTGGACCTCCTTGATGAACGCCCAGGCCTCACCGAGCTGGTCGATCGCGCCCCGGATCCGGGCCACCTGCTCCGGCCCCACCACCTCGCCGAGGCACTCCCACAGGAACTCGACCGATAGCCCCAGCACGTCGAGCACGAGCTGCAGGATCGCCGCTCCGGACAGCTCGGTGGGGATCTCGATGCCCAGCCCTTTCAGGCCGCGGAACAGCCAGTCGCCGAGCCCCTGCACGAGGTGGGTGAGGATGTTGTCGAAGAACTGCTGGAACCCCAGCTTGAGCGCCGCGAGCAGGTTCTCGATGAACCCGATCGGATCTGCCTCGATGTCGCTGAGGGCCTGCTGGACGCCGGAGATGATGCCGCCGAGCAGGTCGCCGGGGAAGTTCATCAGCCGCAGCACCAGCTCGACCACGACCTGCAGCACCGTGGCGGCGAAGCTGATGATCCGCGCCAGCGGCTCCCCGAACTGGGCGATCACGCGCTGGGCCGCCCCGATCGGGTCGAGCAGGTCCTCCAGCGACATGGTGTCCCAGACCTCGGCGAAGGTGCCGGTGATCAGCTCCCACGAGATGCCCAGTTCGGACATCGCGCCCTCGATCCGCCCGGCCGCCTCGGCGATCACGCCCGACTCGGCCAGCTGCCGGTAGGTGTCCTGGCCGGCGACGAGTTCGATGAAGCCGCCGATCAGGTTCTCCGCAGACCGCTCCACCTCGTGCCCGTCGAACGGGTCGCGGCCGAGCATGACGGTGAGCAGCGGGAAGCCGCGCAGCTTGTGCGCCTGTTCGCTGAGCAGCCCCAGCAGGGAGTCCTTGATCAGCTGCAGCACCGCGCCGATCACCGTCGTGGCGAACGCCGCGACCCCCTCGAACAGGGCGATCGCACGCTCGACCAGTCCGGGCAGGGTGTCCAGCAGGTCCGGCAGGTTGGCCGGCGAGATCGCGTCCCAGGCGTCGGAGAACAGCGTCTCGGCCAGGCCGAGGAGGTCCGCGAACGTGGCGAGCTGGGTGTCGAGCCACTCCGCGGTGCTCGCCAGGGTGCCGCGCTCGGTCATCTGCGCGACCACGTCCCCCTTGCCGATCAGGGTCAGGAAGTCGCCCAGGATCTCCACCGTCGGCGCCCGCACCTCCTCGCCGCGCAACGGGTTGTAGCCCATCACCTTCGTGGCGAGGTCCCACACCGGCGCGACCGCGGGGTCGGCGAGCAGCGGTTCGACCAGCGGCACGATCGCCGCGCGCACGGCCTCGAGCAGCAGGTCGACCAGGTCGGAGATGGCCGCCTTGATGTCGTCGATGAACCGGTCGATGTAACCCTCGACGATCGCGACGTTGCCGTCGACGAGGTTGCTCACCTCGAACCGGTCCCAGGCGGCCGCGATGTCGTCGGCCACGCGGCTGATCGTGACGTTGTGGTCGGCGAGCGCGCCGCCGATGGTCTCGACGGCGGAGTCGAGGATCTCCATCGTCTGCAGGATCGCCCCGACGCCGGCCCCGAACGGCCCGGCGACCAGCAGGGTCTCGACGGTCTCCCCCACGCCCTCGCGGATGGGGCCGCCGGAGAGCAGGTCCCTGCCCACGGCGGCGCACGCCAGCGCGTAGCCCGGGATCTCCCGGACGACGTCGCGGATCTCCTCCATCACCGAGTCGGGGATCCAGCTGTCGTCGTCCTCGTCCTCCTCGCGCATCAGGGCGAGCAGGCCCACCCCGCCGGTCTGCTGCACGACGTGGGTCGCCTCGTGCGCCAGCAGGGACGCGTCCGTCGGGCTCTCGCCCGCGCCGAGCACCACGTCGCGGCCCAGCGTGAACGCGCGGGCGCCGACGGCCCGGGCAGCCTGCTCCGCCTCCGGTCCCGTGTGCACCCGGACGGGCCCGAGCCCCGCCCCGACGGCGCCCTCGACCCGTGCACGCACCCCGGCGTCCATCGGGCTGCCGCCGCCCCCGAG
>JAGQUI010000306.1 GCA_020438595.1 Propionibacteriaceae bacterium
GGATCATCCAGAAGCTCACCCTGCACCCCATCGAGGAGCGGCGGCGGGCGATGGCCGAGGCCGGCTACAACACGTTCCTGCTGCAGAACGCGGACGTGTTCCTCGACATGCTCACCGACTCCGGCGTGAACGCGATGAGTGACCAGCAGCAGGCCGCGATGCTGATCGCGGACGACGCCTACGCGGGTTCGGCCACGTTCACCCGGCTGCACCGCAAGCTGGTCGAGGTGTTCGGGATGGACTGGTTCCTGCCCACCCACCAGGGCCGCGCGGCCGAGCACATCCTCGCCCAGGCCCTGGTGGAGCCCGGCACCTTCGTGCCGATGAACTACCACTTCACCACCTCGAAGGCCCACGTCACCGCGCGGGGCGCCGAGGTGCGGGAGCTGATCACCGAAGAGGGCCTGGAGGTGACCAGCGACAACCAGTTCAAGGGCAACTTCGACATCGCAGCGCTGCGCGCGTTGATCGCCGAGCAGGGCGCGGAGAAGATCGCCTACGTCCGGATCGAGGCCGGCACCAACCTGATCGGCGGCCAGCCGCTGAGCCTGGCGAACTTCCGCGAGACCACCGCCGTTGCCCGCGAGCACGGCATCCTGACCGTGCTGGACGCGTCCCTGCTGGCCGACAACCTGCACTTCAACAAGACGCGCGAGGAACAGTGCCGGGACATGACGATCCCGGAGATCACCCGCGCGATCGCGGACTGTTTCGACGTCATCTACTTCTCCGCCCGCAAGCTCGGCTTCGGCCGCGGCGGCGGGATCTGCATCCGCGACGAGGCTCTGTACAAGCAGATGCGCGGCCTGATCCCGATGTACGAGGGCTTCCTCACCTACGGCGGCATGTCCGTGCGGGAGATGGAGGCGATCACGGTCGGCCTGGACGAGACCATGGACGAGGACATGATCAACCAGGGCCCGCAGTTCATCGAGCACATGGTCGCCGAGCTGGATGAGCGCGGCATCCCCGTGATCACGCCCGCCGGCGGGCTCGGCGCCCACCTCGACGCGATGCGGTTCCTGCCGCACGTGCCGCAGCAGCAGTACCCGGCCGGCGCGCTCGCGTCCGCGCTCTACATCGCCTCCGGCGTGCGCGGCATGGAGCGCGGCACCCTGAGCGAGCAGCGGGACGCGGACGGTGTCGAGCCGATGGCGAACATGGAACTCGTCAGGCTGGCGCTGCCGCGCCGCGTGTTCACGCTCAGCCAGGTGAACTACGCGATCGACCGGATCGGCTGGCTGTTCGACCACCGCGACCTGGTCGGTGGCCTGCGGTTCGTCGAGGAGCCGGAGATCCTGCGGTTCTTCTACGGCCGGCTGGAACCGATCGGCGGCTGGGTGGACGAACTGCTGGCGGCCTTCCGGGCCGACCTCGGCGATAGCCTGTGAGCTGAGCGGGCGCACCCACCCCTGTCTGTCGCCACCGCGAAGGAGCAGCAGCGCCAGGCGTGGGAGCGTGAACGCAGGGCGCGGGAACGGGCTGCGGACGCCGAGGACCGGCGCAGCTGGGGACGCATGCTCCGGATGGCGCTCTCGGTGGCCCTGCTCGTGACGGGCTGCAACCCGATCTGGATCGACCAGGACGACAACTCCGTGTCGCTGTGGCAGCTCATCGGGGCGATCACCGACGGTCTCGGCGTCCTCGTCGGGGGCGGCGTCCTGCTCGCGCTGGTCGTGCTCCTGGCCGCGGTGCTGACGCCGACGGGACGCCTCGGCCGGAACCGGCAGGTGTTCACGGTCGCGGTGCTGTTCTGCCTCAGCCTGGGCCTGGTGGTCCTGGCGGCGCAGGGCGCGGACCAGCAGTTCGAGGGAATGCAGGCGAACTACCTGACCTGCCTGCTGCTCGCCGCGGCCACCGGCGTGGCGTGGATCCCCCGCGACACCGTGGACGGCGGCTGATCAGCCCCGCTGATCGAGCGGCACGAACGGACGCTCGACCTCGCCGACGTACACCTGGCGCGGCCGGTTGATCTTGGTCGCGGGATCGTTGAACTGCTCACGCCAGTGCGCGATCCAGCCGGGCAGCCGGCCGAGGGCGAACAGGACGGTGAACATGTTCTGCGGGAAGCCCATCGCCTGGTAGATCAGGCCGGTGTAGAAGTCCACGTTCGGGTAGAGCTTGCGCTCCTGGAAGTACGGGTCGCTCAGCGCGGCGTCCTCGAGTTCGAGGGCGAGGTCGAGCAGTTCGTCCTGGGTGCCGGTGCGGGTGCGCAGGATGGCGTCCGCGTGCTTCTTGACGATCGCGGCGCGCGGGTCGTAGTTCTTGTAGATGCGGTGGCCGAACCCCATCAGCTTGGTGGTGTCCTTCTTGTCCTTCACCTTGTTGATGTAGGTGCGGACGTCGCTGCCCTCGTCCCGGATGCCCTTCAGCATCTCGAGCACGGCCTGGTTCGCGCCGCCGTGCAGCGGGCCGGACAGGGCGCTCACGCCCGCGGCGATCGACACGTAGATATTGGCGCCGGACGAGCCGACCATGCGCACCGTGGAGGTGGAGCAGTTCTGCTCGTGGTCGGCGTGCAGGATCAGCAGCACGTCGAGCGCGCGGGTGATGTCCTCGTCGAAGGGGTACGGCCCGGTGGGCAGGCCGAAGGACATGCGCAGGAAGTTCTCGATGTAGCCCAGCGAGTTGTCCGCGTACAGGAACGGCTCGCCGACGGAGTTCTTGTAGCCGTACGCGGCCAGCGTCGGCACCGAGCCGAGCAGGATGTGGGTGGCCCGGTCGAGGTCGAACGCGGAGTCCCCGTAGCGCGACACGGCGAAGGTGGACAGCGCGTTGATCGCGGCGGAGATCACCGGCATCGGGTGGGACTTGCGCGGCATCGTGCGGAACATCTCCCGCATCCGCTCGTCGACGACGTGGTACTTCGCGATGCTGGCCGAGAACTCGTCCAGCTGAGCCTTGGTGGGCAGTTCGCCGTACAGCACCAGGTAGGCGACCTCGAGGTACGTGGCCTGCTCGGCCAGTTGCTCGATCGGGTAGCCGCGGTAGCGCAGGATGCCGGCGTCCCCGTCGATGAAGGTGATCGCCGAGCAGCAGGACGCCGTGTTGGCGAACCCCACGTCGAGCGTCGTGTCACCCGTCGCGCCCAGCAGCTTGGTGATGTCGTAGCCGTTGTTGCCCTGGCTGGCGGGCACGCGGGGCAGTTCCAGGCTCACGTCGTCGTGGCTGAAGGTCGCGTTGGTCAATGCATCCTCCGTGGTTCGACGGACGGCCACGCTGCGCGCCGTCCGGGCAAGGTGTGCTGTCACCCTACCCCCCGGGGCGTCCGCCCGGCAGGGCTTGTTTCGCCATCCGCTGAATGGGTAGTTGACGAATCAACAACCGCGGCCTATGCTTTTAGTTGAGACTTCAATTACATCGGAGGAACCCCAAATGAGCACTGCCACCATCGCCCGCGTGCAGGACCTGACCGGCACCTACACCCTCGACCCGTCGCACTCCCGGATCGGCTTCGTCGCCCGGCACGCGATGATCGCCAAGGTCCGCGGCGCCTTCAACGAGGTCAGCGGCACCGCCACGATCGACGGCGCGAACCCGGCCGCCTCGAGCCTCGAGGTGACCATCCAGGCCGCCAGCATCGACACCAGGGACGCGAACCGCGACGGCCACCTGACCAGCCCCGACTTCTTCGACGCGGGCACCTACCCGACCATCACCTTCGTCGCGACCGGCTTCGCGATCACCGACGACGCCACCGTCGAGGTGACCGGCGACCTCACCATCAAGGGCGTGACGAAGCCCGTCACCGTCCCGTTCGAGTTCGGCGGCGCCGCCACCGATCCGTTCGGCAACGACCGGATCGGCTTCGAGGGCCAGGTCGTCGTCAACCGCAAGGACTGGGACCTGACCTGGAACGCCGCGCTCGAGACCGGCGGCGTGCTGGTCTCCGACAAGGTCACCCTCGAATTCGAGGTCTCGGCCGTCCGCGCCTGAGCGACGACCCGGGCGGGCCCGGTCCCTCG
>JAGQUI010000307.1 GCA_020438595.1 Propionibacteriaceae bacterium
CGCCAGGACGCCGGCGCCTACCGCGCCTTCTTTCACGCCATGCTCGATGCGGGGATCGCACTGCCGCCGTCCGCCTACGAGGCGTGGTTCACCTCGGCCGCGCACGACGACGCGGTGATCGAGCGGATCGCCGCGGCCCTGCCGGCCGCAGCGAGAGCGGCCGCGGCGAGCGGCGCGGGCAACTAGTTCGAGGTCTTGATGCCGACCCAGTCGCTGGTCGTGCTCATGTTGCCGTCGACGGTGAACTTCACCCGGTAGTAGTAGGTCTTGCCGGGTGCGAGGGAGCAGCTCGTGGGGGTGATCAGGGTCGCTCCGGAGGCGCACGCGGTCGCGGCGACCGCGGTGACGGCGACCGGCGTCGTGCGCTGGGTCGTGGTGGTGTCGCCGAGCTGGCCGGTGCTGTTGTAGCCCCAGCAGTAGGTGGCGCTGCCGGAGACAGCGCAGGTGTGCAACTCGCCGGCGCTGATCTGGTCGACGGTGCCGGACAGGACTCCGCCGGACGTCACGGCCGTCGGCGTCCGCTGGTCGGTCGTATTGCCGTTGCCGATCTGCCCGCGGGCGTTGTCGCCCCAGCAGTACGCCTTGCCCGCGGCGACCACGCAGGTGTGGTACATGCCCGCGCTGAGGCTGGTGAGGTCGTCACCGGAGGCCCACGGCCCGGATACCGCGACCGGCGCGGTGCGCGTCGTCGTCGAGTTGTCGCCGACCTGACCGTTGCTGTTGTAGCCCCAGCAGTAGACCGAACCGTCGGCCACCACGCACGTGTGCGCCTCGCCGGCGGCGACCTGGGTGACCGTGCGCCCGTTGAGCACGCCACTGGTGAGGACGACGACGGGCAGGGAGCTGTTGGTCCCCGATCCGCTGGAGTCGATGCCGAGCTGGCCCGAGACGTTCGAGCCCCAGCAGTAGACCGCTCCGTCGGCGACGGCGCACGTGTGCGCGGCCCCGGCAGCGATCGCGGTGACCGTCCTGCCCGCGAGGAGTCCCTGCACCAGCACGGGGTTGTTGCGCTGTCTGGTGGTGCCGTCACCGAGCTGCCCGCGCGAGTTGTCGCCCCAGCAGTAGACCTGGCCGCCGGACAGCGCGCAGCTGTGCATGTAGCCGGTCGCCACCTGGGTCGCGTCGGTGAACGAGCCCGCCTCGACCGGGGAGGTGCGCTGGGTGGTCGTGCCGTCGCCCAGCTCGCCGTCGGTGTTCAGACCCCAGCAGAACACGGCGCCGTCCGCCACGACGCAGGTGTGCTCGCCGTTGTCGCCACCGTTGTCCATCGCGGCGGAGACCGCGGTGACCGTCCTGCCCGCGAGCCCGCCCGTGTCGATGACCGCCGTCGGGGTGGTCGTGCCGGTGGTGTTCCCCGTACCGAGCTCACCGTTGGTGTTGTCGCCCCAGCAGTACACCGAGCCTTCGAGGACCGCGCAGGTCTGGTCGCCGCCGGAGGAGACCAGGCTCACGTCCAGGTTGCTGGTGCGCGTGGGCAGCCCGCCGCGGTCGATCGCAGTGCGGAGCCCGCCCTTGTAGATGGTGCTGGGGTTCGAGCCGGTGGCGCTCGTGGAGCGCTGCAGGGTGTACTCGGCGTAGGAGTCGAAGAGCTCGGAAACCTTGCTCCAGCCAAGGGCGAGGGTGGTGCTGGTCCGGGACGAGGCGGACGGGCTGACCGCGGACCGCGTGTCGGTGGTCGCCTTCACCCAGTCGCTGTCGGGAGCGGTCCAGGTACCGATGCTGTAGCCGAGCCTGCCCCAGTAGCTGGTGCCCTGGAACAGCGAGCAGGTGCCGGCGTCCACGCGCACCGCGCCGTCCGGGCAGGTCGGACCGGTCAGGTCGGCGTCGACGGGAGTGGTCTGGTCGGTCGGCGTCGACCCGTTGCCGAGCTGGCCGGAACTGCCCAGGCCCCAGCAGGAGCCGGGAGTGCCGCCGGCCGCGCAGCTGGTGTTCGAACCCGCGCTGATCGAGCGCAGAGTGCGTCCGGAGAGGACCCCGGACGTGCTCACGGCGACCGGCGTGCTCACGGTGGTCGCGGTCCCGCCGTTGCCGAGCTGGCCGTTGCCGTTGTTGCCCCAGCAGTAGGCCGCCCCGTCCGCGATCGCGCACGAGTGGGTCGAGCCGGCGGAGACCGCCGTGACATTGCCGGTGCTCGCCACGGGACCGACCACGGCCACCGGGGTGGCGCGCGAAGTGGTGGTGCCGTCGCCGAGCCGGCCGTTGGTGTTCAGGCCCCAGCAGAACGCCAGGCCGTCGGCCACCGCGCAGCTGTGCGCGTCTCCGGCGGAGACCGCGGTCACGGTGCGACCGGACAGGACGCCCCCCGTGCTGACCGCCACCGGGACGTTGCTCGACGTCGTGGTGCCGTTGCCGAGGCGGCCGTTGCTGTTCAGGCCCCAGCAGAACGCCGTACCGTCGGCCACCGCGCAGGTGTGGCTGGTGCCCGCGCTGACGTCGGTCACGAGCGTGCCCGCCAGCCCGCTGACCAGCGTCGGGGTACTCGCCGACGTCGTGGCGCCCAGGCCGAGGGCGCCGTTGCTGTCGGTTCCCCAGCAGTAGACCTGGCCGCGCGCGATGCCGCAGCTGTGGGTACCACCGGTGGTGATGTCGGTCAGCGGGAGCGCGCCGGTTCCGGGGACGGAGCCCAGCGTCTGGGTGTAGGTCCGCGCGGTGCCGCTGTAGACCACGGTCGCGTTGGCGCCGCCGGCGGAGGTCGCCCCGGACAGCACGTAGTTGGGCGTGGCCCAGGTGCCACTCGCTTTCGGCCACGTGGTGGTGGCGGTCGCGGCGGTCGTCGTGATGCCGGGGGTGATGGCGTCCAGCGTGGCAGCAGTGAAGGTGGCCCTGCCGAACTCGACGTCGGTGTAGCTGGCCAGCGTCGCCTGCTGCTGCCACACGAGCGTCAGCGCTGCCAGCACGCCCAGGCCCAGCAGGCCCAGGCGGTGTCGGCCGTCCGTCCTGACCGGGAGGCGCCGCAGGCCCCTCCTCGCCACCCGGCGACCCCCCGGATCAACCGGGAGGTGGCGCAGACCCCTCCTCACCGCGCCACCTCCCGTCCGGTGTCCCGCCGGCGCCTGCCGGCGAGCCGGGCCACCACCAGCCCGGTACCGATAGCGGCCCCTGCCAGGGCCAGGTTCTCCGTGATGCCGTTCGCACCGGTGTAGGCGAGGCGCCCGTCGGCGCCGGCGCCGCCGTTGCCGGTCTCGGCACTGACCAGCTCGCCGTCGCCCCACGCGTCGAGCTGCAGGGTGGCCGCCGTCTCGGTCCCGTGATCCAGCGTCGCCCGCACCAGCACCCACACCGCGACGTCGGCCGCGGTACTGGCGAACTCGCGGGTGTCGCCGTGCGTGGGCGGCAGGAACGCCTGGTCCAGCGGGGTGCCGACGACCCAGGACTCCGTCGCTCCGGGGCAGCTCGTGCCCTGCCAGCGCTCGGTGCAGGACAGCACGTCGACATTCAGGGCGTCCGCGGCCACCGAGTCGGCGCCCAGGCCGAGCCCGATGTGGACCATCCCCGCCTCGTTGCCCTTCGTGGCGACGCCCACCTGCCACAGCACCGGCTCCCCGGGCACCATCGAGGACATCGTGACCTCGTCGGACACGACGGTGAGCACCAGGTGCTGCCCCAGCACCTGGTGTTCGGTCGTGGCGGCCTCGGCGTCCGTCGCCACCCCCAGAGGCGCGCCCAAGACGACGGCCGCCGCCGCCACCGCGGTCGCCCTGCGCCCGTGCCGGGGCCAGAACGCCCAGCTGACCAGCCCGCCGGCGAGCACGGTGAGCACCAGCATCAGCCGCGGGTCCCGCAATCGGGCGAAGAACGGTGCGACGCCCGGCATCGACGCCACGACCAGACGCGCGTCGGTGACAACGTACGGTTCGGGGTCGTCCACGGCGTTCGCGTCGCCGCGCATCGTGACGACCCGCGCGGACGGGCTACCCGCCAACGGCTCGATCGACGTGATCCGGTGCGTGATCGGGAGCTG
>JAGQUI010000308.1 GCA_020438595.1 Propionibacteriaceae bacterium
CAAACTCACCCGACAACTCGCCGACGAAACCCGACAACACGCAGCCGACGATCACCCACTCTGGGCCGAAGACCTCCTTGGTATCGACCCCGAACTCGTCGCCGACATCCAGCAATGGCGCGCCGCCCACCAAACCCCCGACACCGACCTGCGACCCACCGGCAACCCTGAGCACTCACCGGCCGAACGCGACACCCAACGACACCTCGACCACGCCCTCCAGACCAGCCACGCCGACATCCGCGATTGGCTTACCCAGATCACCACCGCAGCACCCGCCACCGCCGGCGACTCCACCCTGCCCACCCTCGCCGCGTACCTCGCCAAACTCGCCCGCACCCGGCCCGACATCGTCGAACACCTGGCCGCTGCGGCCGATCTCGGCCCGCTGCCCGTAGAACACACCGCCGACGCGCTCCGCTACCGCATCACCACCCAAATCAGGAAGGAAGACGAAATGCACCGACAAGAAGCACTCCAGATCGCCAACACCCGCCGACCACTCCCCCCGCCCCCAACCAGCTACGGACCCGACCACGGCCACCACCACGGCATCAGCATCTGACCCCCACTGAGAGAGGAACCGACATGGCCAACAACGCAGCCGAATGGAGCCAGTCCGCGCCCGAATGGCTCTCCCTCCAGCAAGCCGCCCTCGTCTATGGAATCAGCGTCGACACGCTGCGCCGCCGCATCGCGGCTGGGATGCTCCCGGCGTCTCGAATCGGTGCCCGCCTCATCCGCGTCCGGACCGCGGATCTCGACAGGGTCTGCCGTCCGATCGTGGTCGTTCAACGAACCGCTCATCGTCATCGAGCATGATGAGAACTTCCCCAGCCTGGACACTGCCCGACGTGCCGCGACGATCAGGTGAGGTGACGAGAGATTGCCGGACGACGGCTCGCAAGTTATCTTGGAGGATCCCGCCGAATACCTCAGGTGATGACGATGCCTCGCACAGTCGACGAGATTCTCCAGCACGCGGACGACCTTGCGGCCCGGTTCAAGGACTACGAGCCCGACCCCGCACAGGAGTTCGACCCCGGCGCCATCGCGCTGCTGCGCGCCGCGATCCAGGAGCGGTCCGACGCCGAGCGCCACGTCCTGGAAGCAATCAGGGCAGCGCGAGTTGCTGGCATGTCCTGGTCAGCCATCGGACTCTTCGTTGGCACCTCGGGGGAGGCGGCCCGGCAGCGCTACGGCCGCAAGGTCGGGTGAAGCCGCAAACCAGCTACTTAGGCTCACGCAAGTGTGATAGTCCACTGAGCGCAAACGTAATACTGTGCGAACCGCAAACGTGATACTCTCTCGCCATGGCTTACCGGGACCGCGTCGCCGACGACCTCGTGCGCACGGCGCTCGAGACCTTCGGGGCTGTCATCCTCCAGGGGCCTCGCGCCGTCGGGAAGACGACCTCCGGGCTGCAACTGGCCGCGAGTTCCGTCCGACTCGACTCCTCACCCAACGTCATCACACTCGCCGAGGTCTCGCCCGGCCGCGTGCTGGAAGGCCCGACCCCACGGCTGATCGACGAGTGGCAACTGGCGCCCACGCTGTGGAACGCGGTGCGTCACGAGGTTGACGACCGCGGGCTCGCCGGCCAGTTCATCCTGACCGGCTCTGCAACTCCGGCCGACGACGTGACCCGGCACAGCGGCGCCGGACGGTTCCGCCGGATCACGCTCCGTCCGATGTCACTCGACGAGAGCGGCGAGAGCACCCGCTCGGTGAGCTTCCCCACCCTGTTCCGCTCCTCCGGCAGCGCTGAGGCACCTGACGTCGGCGGCCTCGGCGGTCCGAGCGTCGAGGAGTACGCGGCCCTCACCGTACGGGGAGGCTGGCCCGCCCTGGTGATGCAGCCGACCCGATCAGCCACCGACTATCTCGCGGGCTACCTCGACGATGTCGCCCGCACGGACCTCCGGTTCGCCGGGCTGAGCGCCGATCCTGTTCGGGTGGCTGCGCTGCAGCGCGCTCTGGCTCGCAACACGGCGACCGAGGCGTCCGCGTCCAGGCTGAGCGCAGAAGCCGAGATTCCCGTACCCGGCACCGCGACCGCGGAGGTCTCGGCGCAGACCGTGCGGAAGTACATCGATGCCCTGACCCGGATCTTCGTCGTCGAGGAGCAGCCGGCCTGGGCTCCTCACCTGCGCTCGAAGGTGCGCCTGCGCGTCCAGCCGAAGTGGCACTTCGTCGACCCGTCGCTGGCAACGGCAGCGCTGCGCGCCCAACCGGACGCGCTGCTCGACGACCTCGACGCCTTCGGGCTGCTCTTCGAGTCACTGGCCATCCGTGACCTCCGGATCTACGCCCAGCCCCTTGGCGGGACCGTCTACCACTACCGGGACGATTCCGGTCTCGAGGTCGACGCGATCGTCGAACTCGGCGATGGACGCTGGAGCGCCTTCGAGGTCAAGCTCGGCGGCACAGCCAATATCGAGAAGGCGGCCGCGAGTCTTCGGGCACTGAAGGCGAAGGTGTCCGAGCAGCGGGAACGGCAACTCTCCACACTGAATGTGGTCACGGCCGGCGCGGAAAGCTACACCCGCCCCGACGGCGTCAACGTGATCGCGCTCGGCCACCTCTTCGCCGGCCAGCAGTCCGACGACGGCGGCCCGCCCCCTGGCAGCGCGGCCAACCGAGTTGGCGCCTAATCACGATGTCGCCGGGGACCTTCACTCAGTCGCTCTCGCAAGCTTCTCGGCACCCCTATTCACGACGGGCAGAGAGTCCTGAACCCTAACTACCGCCCGCCAGGTCAACACCTCAACGCCAGAATGTCGAGCGAAAGCCCTTGTCGGGCGCAAGTCCCCCCGCACAAGCTGGATCCTCCACGAAACCCGCGATTCACTTCGCCCGGCTTGACCGAGTGTGTATGAACAACCCGAACAGCCTGCGGGCCGCTACGAGCCCGTGCAACCATCCGAACAATGCCCACCCCAATGGGAGACAACAAACAACTCGGAGGTAGTCATAAAACGCACAATCCTGTCCGCAGCCACCGCATTCGCAGTGGTATTGACATGGACCTTCGGCTGCTCAGGCCCGGCCAGCGCCGAACCGATCGGGAACCACAGCAAGAAGGAAGCGGTGGCCCTCATCCAGAAGGCCGATCCGGGCACACGCACCACCGGCCGGGTGCACGCCGCCCACGGGACGGTGCGGGCCGCAGACCTGGAGGTCACCATTTTCGGCGCCGGCGACGCCACCCTCGTCGGCGACGATTCGGTGATGGCCGGCGGCGGGATCGACTATGTGTCGCGCGCGGTCGAGGGCGGGTTCCAAATCGCCGCGGTGATCGACGGTTCCAGCGAGAGCACGCAGACGTACAAGTTCGCGGGCAAGTACCTCGAAATCAACGAGGCCGGCTATGTGATCGTCCGGGCCGGCAGCATGACAGGCGAGCCGGTCGCCGTTGTCGATCCGGCGTGGGCCGTGGACGCCGACGGCGCCAAGGTTGCCTCGCGGTTCAGCGTCAACGGCGACGAACTCACCCAGACGACTTCCGCCGGCAAGGCGACGGCGTTCCCCGTCGTGGCGGACCCCCGGGTCCGGTCGGCGTGGTACGGCCTGTCGGTCGACTTCACAAAGAAGGAGACGAAGGCCATGTCGTTGGCCGGCAACTCGTGTGCCGCCCTGCTGGGCTACGCAAGCGTGATTGCGGCCGCCAGCGGGGTCGGTGTGACGGTCAGCGTCATCGTCGGTGCGCTGACCGCGGGATGTGCGACGATCGGGGCACTTTCCGACGCCGCGTACGAGAATGGGAAGTGCATCTCGTTGAAGATCTTCACCGCGATCCCGGGTGCAACAGCGCCATGGATCGCCACCTGCTACAAGTGAGGCTGGATCGATGATCTGGGTGATCGGAGCGGTTTGGATGGTGGCGCTCGTCGCCACGGCATGGCTGTACCTCCGTGCCCCGTCGCGGGGCCGCATGATCGCCTACGTGG
>JAGQUI010000309.1 GCA_020438595.1 Propionibacteriaceae bacterium
ACCACGGTGAACCGGACCAGGTTGGCGCCCAGCGACTCGGCGAAGCCGAAGTAGATCGCGTCCCCCGGCGTCACCGACCCGAAGCAGACCACCGGCCCGGCGCCGCCGAGCAGTTGCTCGGTCTGGTCGGCGTACTTGCCCGCGCTGCGGCTGACGCAGGTGATCAGCTCCGGCGGCTGCACCAGCAGGTCGCGGGTGCTCTGGAAGACCACCGGCTCGGCATCGCTGAGCCGTTCGGTCGCCACCTGGGTGCCGGCCGGGATCCGGACCGCGGCGGCCTGCGGGGAGGTGAGCCGGAAGACCAGGTCGGTGACGGCGGCACTGGCCCCCTGCAGCGGGATCCCCATCAGCTCCAGGAACTTCAGGTACAGCCGGTCGGGCACCTGGTTGAGCCGGTACAGCATCATCTCGGTCATCCAGGCGTACAGCTCGATCAGGGCCACGCCCGGGTCGGAGACGTTGTGGTCGGTCCAGTCCGGGCAGTACCGGTGGATGCGGGACTTGGCCTCGTCGACGATGTCCTGCATGGTGCGGTCGTCGAGTCGCGGGACGGGGAGCGTCATCGTCGGTTCTCCCTCGGGATCGTGTAGAACGGGTAGACGAGGTTGCGCCGGTCGTTGGTGGCGCGGACGCTGTAGCGGATCTCGACCAGCACCAGCCCGTCCTCCTCGCCCGCGGTGGCGTCGACCGACTCCAGGACGATCCGCGGCTCCCACCGGGTGATCGCCTCCCTGGTCGCCTGCTCCACCGCACCGAGGGTGCGGGCGGTGACCGGCTCGAACATCGACTCCCAGATCCGGCTGCCGAACTCGGGACGCAGCACCCGCTCGCCGATCCGGGTGTCGAGGATGCACCGGATCGCGCCCTCGATCTCCTGGGTCCCGCCGGCGAGGGCCACGGCGCCGTCGGCACCGACCCGGGTGGGGTAGGCCCAGCCGGTCCCGATCAGGTCCGCTGCGGTGTTCATCCGGCCACCACGTTCGTCGAGGCGGCCGTGATCGTCGAGGTGGGGGCGTCGACGGGGTCGTTGCAGGTGATCACCTGGTCGCCGAGGCAGGCCAGCCGCTGGCCGCCGGCGAGCACGCGGCACGGTCCGGCGACCACCCGGCCCGTCCCGGTCGGCGGACGGGAGAAGCTGCCGCCCTGCGGGATGTGCGGGCTGTTCAGCTGGCTGGTGCTGCCGTCCACGGCGACCGGCTGGCCGTTGACCAGCACCGAGGTGACGCAGCCACCGACGATCCGGCCGGCGTAGGGGTGCGGCAGCGGGGTCGGAACCGTCCCGGTCGCCGAGGGCACCAGCACGATGTGGATGTCGGTGCCGGTCACCGGGTCGTTCATGCGTGCGACTGGTTTGCCCATGCCTCCCCCTAGTTGAGCCTGATCGTGGAGCCGCTGACGGTGACGTCGGAGTCGCCCTGCACCGACACCGAGGAGCCCTTCAGGCTGAGCCGGCCCTGCGCCTCGACCGCGATCTCCTGCGCGCCGATCGTGAGCTTGCGGGCGCCGACGACCTGCACCTCGTCGTCGCTGAGCACCAGCGTGCTGGTCGAGTTCGCCACCACCAGTTCCACCTTCTCGGTGGGGTCGTCGTGCAGGATCACCTTCGTGCCCTTGCGGCTGGTCAGCGACCAACGCGCGGTGCCGCTGTCGGTCGCCGCGGCGGCGTCGGGCGGGGTGTCGTCGTGGTTCCACAGCCCGCCGAGCACGCAGGGTCGGGCCGGGTCGCCCTGTTCGAAGCCGACCAGCACCTCGTCGTTGATCTCGGGCAGCCACTGGATGCCGCGGTCCGGGCCGCCGCCGGGGGCGACGATCCGCGCCCAGTCGGTCTCGTCGTCGGTGCTGACCGCGGGCAGCCGGAGCCGCACCCGGCCCAGCCCGAGCGGGTCGGAGGTGTTCGTCACCTCGCCGATCAGCAGGTGCGGCGTCACCGCGGCGAGGTCGGACGGCAGCCCGCGCGCGCCGACGAGGTCGGCCAGTCCCGCCGGGTGGTGCGGCCCGCAGACGAACCGGGTGGTGTACGGCTTGCCGGACACGTACAGGTGGGTGACGCCGGTGGCCAGGTAGCGTCCGGACAGCCGCGAGCCCACTCCGTCGAGGTCGAGGTTGGCGCCGGCGGTGATCTCCGGGTCGCCGACCGCGACGCCCCGCAGCACCGTGCCGTCCTCGACCGCCCGCGCCAGCAGTGCGTCCGCGACCGCGTCGGCCTCGCGCTGGTCGCCGACCGTGATCGCCACGGCGGTGCGCTCGATCCGGCCGAAGCTGCTCCGGGCCTGGTCGTCGGCCTCGGCCGCGGCCGCCGCGTCCGTGGTGGCGGCGGGCTGGTCGGCGCGCCCCACCACGACCTGCTTGCCGACCGGGTCCCAGCCGCGGACGTGCACCTCGTCGGCGCGCTCGATGCTGGAGAACCGGACGGTGAAGTCGAGCAGGTTCTGCCCCCAGGTGACCTTCGGCACCTGCTGCCCGGCCGGGCGCCGGCGCACGTGCAGGGTGCGGTCGGTGATCCAGACGGTGTGGCCGTTGCGGGCGGCGCGGCGGCGCAGGAAGGCCAGGTCGGTCTCGTTCGCCTGCAGGACGAGGTCGTGGGTGGTCGTGGTGGCCTCGACGTCGGCCTGCAGCGAATACTCCGAGGCGATCTGGCCGGCGATGTCGGCGTCGCTCATCGAACTGAAGGTGCGCCGCCGGGTGACCCGGGCCAGGCGGTGGCACAGGTCCATCCCGGTGACGACGAGCTCGTGGCGTCCGCCCGCGCCCGGCTCGACCGAGACCGAGGTGACCTCGCCGGAGGTGATCACCACCGGCGAGCCCTCGGCGCGCATCGCGATCTCGACGCTCTGGCCGAGCGTCACCGTGCGGTCGTCGAACAGCTTGAAGTAGGCGTCCTCGAAGCGCAGCTCGAACACGTCGGGCAGGACGGAGGACTCCTCGACGCGCACACTGGTCAGCCGGGTGTGCAGCTCGGCGGAGAGCTGCCGGGAGTCGACGGTGATGACGGCCCCGTCCAGCCGGTCGTCAGCCACGGCGCCGCACCGGGGGCTCGGGGATCACCAGCGGGTTGCCCACGGGCAGCGCCAGCGGATCCTGGATGTGGTTGGCCTCGGCGATCAGCCGCCAGCTGCCCGGGTCGCGGTAGTAGCGGGCGGCGAGCCGGTCGAGCGTCTCGCCGGAGCGCAGCACGTGCACGCGGTGCGGGTGCGGCGTGAACGAGGTGGGGTTCTGCAGCGGGGCGGCGTCCTCGTCCTCCCACTGCTTCAGGCTGAGGTCGGCGCGGGCGCGCAGCGGCGTGCCGTCCCCGGAGAAGAAGGTGAACCGCACCGACAGCCGTTCCACGACCGCCTTGAAGGTCTGGGTCGAACCCCACACGAGCTGCACCCACGGCGGACGGGCCGAGTTGCGCTGGCTGTCCGCCCCGGGCAGGGACGAGTCGACCTTCAGCAGGCCGAACAGCTGGTCGGTGTGGGTGGTGACGCTGTCGCCGGTGAGCGAGGTGTCCAGCAGCAGGCTCAGGGTGAACGTGGCGGGCTGGCCGGCCTGGAAACGCTGCTTGGGCGCGTTGCCGCCCTTCGACTCGGCGGCCTGCCACGAGTTCGCCTTCTGCACGGTGATCTCGGCCGGGTTGAACAGGCAGGTGATCCGGGTGCCGGTCTCGGTGACGAGTTCCGCCTTGGTGACCGCCATCAGAACACACCCCCGAAGCGGCCGCCGCGGCGCTCGAGCTCGCGCAGCAGCCAGGACTCGAGGTGGTCGACGACCTTGTCGTAGTCGATCGCCGCGCCGGCTCCGGGCGTGCCGTCGGCGGGGGCGGCCGACACGGCGGGGGCGGCCGGCGACCCGGACGCGTTCGCGGGCGCGGTGGTCGCCGACGACGAGGACGCCGGAGTGGAGGGCTCGCGGGCCAGGACGGCGCCGGTGCCTCCGCCCGGGAGCAGGGCGGCGGCGCTGCCCGCAGG
>JAGQUI010000030.1 GCA_020438595.1 Propionibacteriaceae bacterium
TCGGCGGGCACCCGGCGGCAGATCCGCCCGATCACCACCGCCAGCTCGCCCTCGTAGTGCAGGTTGTCCGTCTCGGGCGGGTGCACGATCGGCTCCCCAGGCCCGATCACCGACGTGTTCGGCTTGAGGAACACCAACGGCGTCTCGGGCGCCTCGTTGCCGAGTTCGTGGGCGTGCTCGACGTAGTTGCGTCCGATCCCGACGATCTTGCTGCGCGGGATCACCGGCGCGACCAGCCGGACGTCGGCCAGCGGCAGCCGTTCCCCGGTGTAGTGCACGGCCCCGGCGAGCGGATCGCCGGACACGACGGCGATCGTCTCCGGATTGGGGCCCTGGTCCTCGGCCAGCTCGACCACCCCGTAGGTGGGATCCCCCTGGGCCACGAACCTCGCTATGCGCATGGCGCGGAGTCTATCGGGGTCGGGTCGCGGGCCCGGCCGGGCCCAACGGGCCGGAGCGGACGGCTCAGCCGACCGGTGCGCCGGGCCCGGCAACCAGGTTGGCCAGCGACTCACCGGCCGCGAAGCGGGCCAGCTGCTCGCGGACGAGGCGCTGCATGCGCGGGTAGAACGCCGTGCTCTGGCCGCCCACGTGCGGGCTGATGAACACCCCCGGCGTCCGCCACAGCGGGTGGTCGGGCGGCAGCGGCTCGGGATCGGTCACGTCGAGCGCGGCCCGGATCCGTCCGGACGCGGTCGCCGCCAGCAGGGCGTCGGTGTCCACGACCCTGCCGCGGGCCACGTTCACCAGCAAGGCCCCGTCCGGCAGCGCAGCGAGTTCCGCCGCGCCGACCAGATGTTCGGTTTCCGGGGTCAGCGGAGTGATCACGAAGACCACGTCTGCGTCCGGCAGCAGCGTGGGCAGGTCACTGATCGGGTGTACCGGGAGGTCCCCGGTGCGCGCCCGCCGCGCGACCCGGGTGATCGATGCCACCTCGAACCCGGTCAGGCGCTGCTCGATGGCCGCACCGATCCGGCCGTAGCCCACGATCAGCACGCGCCGGTCGGCCAGCGATGTGGCGAAGTCGTTGCCCCAGGTACCGCTCGGCATGTTGCGCGCGTAGGAGTCGAGGTGCCGGTTGCTGGTCAGGGCGAGGGCCACGGCGAGCTCGGCCGTGCTCGCGTCGTGCACGCCGGCAGCGTTGCACAACACGACGCCCTCGGGCAGGAACGGCAGGAAATTGTCGTAACCCGCACTGAGCAGCTGCACGGCCCGCAGCGAGGCCATCTCCCCCACCCGCTCCATCACGGCCGGGGCGGGGTGCATGTACGGAGCGACCACCAGCTCCACCTCGGCGATGCTGTCAGGCCAGCCTCCGTCGGCCAGGAAGAAGTCCGCGACGAGGGAATCGGGCAGCGGACCGAGGGCGGCCTGCGCCGCGGCGAGGTCGGGGTAGGGCAACCAGATGCGACGAGCCATGCCCCTACCCTAGGGTGCGCTCATGAGCACCTTCGACGCCGTGGAGCTGATCCGGACCAAACGGGACGGGGGGCGACTCGACGACGACGCCATCGACTGGCTGATCCGCAACTACACCGACGGTGCGGTCAGCGACGAGCAGATGTCGGCGATGGCGATGGCGATCTTCTTCCGTGGCCTCGACGGGGCCGAGCTGAGCCGTTGGACGAACGCGATGATCGGCACCGGCGAGCGGATGGACTTCTCCAGCCTGTCGCGGCCGACCGTCGACAAGCACTCCACCGGCGGCGTCGGGGACAAGATCACCCTGCCGCTGGCCCCGCTCGTGGCCGCCTGCGGCGCGGCCGTCCCGCAGCTGAGCGGACGCGGGCTGGGCCACACCGGAGGCACCCTGGACAAGCTCGAGGCCATCCCCGGCTGGCGGGCGTCGCTGTCGAACGCCGAGATGCTCGCCCAGCTGGAGGCGGTGGGCGCGGTGATCTGTGCGGCCGGCGCCGGCCTGGCCCCGGCGGACAAGAAGCTGTACGCGCTGCGCGACGTGACCGCCACCGTGGAGTCGATCCCGATGATCTCGGCGTCGATCATGAGCAAGAAGATCGCCGAGGGCACGGCCTCGCTGGTGCTGGACGTGAAGACCGGCTCCGGCGCCTTCATGAAGACCTACGCCGACTCGAGGGCGCTCGCGGAGACGATGGTCGGCATCGGCACCGACGCCGGCGTGAACACCGTCGCACTGATCACCGACATGGACGCCCCGCTCGGGCGCACCGCCGGCAACGGCCTGGAGGTGGCCGAGTCGGTCGAGGTTCTGGCCGGCGGCGGACCGGCAGACGTCGTCGAACTCACGGTCGCCCTGGCCGCGGAGATGCTCGCCTGTGCCGGGATCGACGCCGATCCGGCCGCCGTGCTGGCGTCCGGGAAGGCGATGGACACGTGGAAGGCGATGATCCGCGCCCAGGGCGGAGACCCGGACGCGCCGCTGCCCCTGGCCCGGCACACCGAGGTGGTCACCGCGGAGGCCACCGGCCACCTGACCGGCATGGACGCGATGGCGGTCGGCCTCGCCGCCTGGCGGCTGGGCGCCGGCCGGGCGAAGCAGGGCGACCCCGTCCAGGCCGCCGCCGGGGTCACCTGGCACGCGTCCGTGGGTGAGGAGGTGCGGGCCGGCCAGCCGCTGTTCACGCTGCACACCGACACCCCGGAGCGGATCGAGCGGGCGCGCGAGGCGCTGGTCGGCGCGGTCACGATCGGCGACGCACCGGCAGCAGCGCGCACGATCGTGCGGGAGCGGATCAGTTGACCGCGATCGTTCCGCCCGCAGGCTGGACACCGCGGACGCCCACCGCCGCGCCGCTGCCATCGGACGCCTCCGCCTCCAGTTCCCAGGTGTAGTCGCCCGCGTCCACCGGGTGGCCGTCCGCGTCCACGCCGTCCCAGGAGACGCCGCGGATGGACCCGTCCGGCGCCGCGTCCGTTGCGATCCTCCGCACCACGTCCCCCTCGGCCGAACGGATCACCACCGATCCCGCCACCACCGCCTTGCTCAGGTCCAGCTGGACGGTCCACGGGGATGCCACGCTCGCCTCCCCGCCGGTCACCACACCCAGCAGTCGCGGCGCGCTCCCCCCGGCGCCCGCGAAGGTCTGGAGGGTCAGCTCCGAGCTCGGCTGCGACCCCACGGCCTGCAGGACGTAGGCCACCCGGTCCCCGTCCAGCGCAACCAGGTCGTCGTAGACCTCACCCAGTTCGGTCTCGTCCCCGCTGTCGAAGTTCCACACGAGATCCGTGCGGTCGCCGTTCACGATCTTCGTGAGCACCGCGAGTCCGTCTCCGAACCGGACGAGCTTGACGGCGCGCGCCTGCAGGATATGGGTCGCGCCGGTGACCCAGTTGTGGAGCACGACCTCGTTGTCCGCAGGATCGGCGGGGTCTGCCCCGGCATCGGTCACGCCGATCCAGTCGCCCCACATCTGCACCTCCGAGGTGAGCACGCCCGTGGTCGGCAGCGTGACGGTCACCGGGTCGAGGTCCGCGTCGGCCAGGTCGCGGACGCTCACCTCGTAGCCCGGGCCCGCCGGGGCGCTCACCTGCTCCACCCCCAGGCTGCCGAACATGGCCAGCGGCACCACATCGTCGATCTGCTTCCCGAGGACGGTGCGGAGCTCCTTCCCGGACCTGTACACGTACGGCCCCGAGATCCTCCAGGTCGCCGCATCGCCGGGCAGCTCCGCGACCGGCTCGCCGGCATCCACCGTCCAGGCCGCGGCCGAGTAGGACTGGTCGCCCTGACCGATCAGCCAGCGTCCGGCCGACGCTCCCACGACCTGCACCCAGTCGTGCCGGACCCTGTCACCGAGCCCACTCGCGGCCACCGCCTGTGTCCACACCTGGCCCGCGCCGGAGAAGAGCAGCGTGTCGGGAGAGAGTGCGACCCCGGTCGTCCACAGCGACGTGCCCGGCACATCGCCCAGGTACTCCTCCGTGGCGCCGTCGGCCAGCACCCGCAGGTGGGTCGTCTCCCCCGCCTCGTCGACGACCCGGACCAACGGACGGGTCGGATCGCCGACCCCGTCGATCTTCCACGACACCGCCGACGCGGGTAGCGTCACCGCGGTGACCCGGTCCCCGTCCACCAGCAGCGGGGTCGCCGCGGCCGGGTCGCGCACCAGCGAGAACCGACCCTGCTGGAAGAAGGTCGCGCTCGACCCCCGATGGTCACCGGCGGCCACCAGCGTGCACGTGCGCGCACCCGACGGGATCGGCTTGCGGCACACGGACAGGCCCGACTTCGAAGCCACCAGCGAGTACACGCTCGCGCCACCGACCAGATGCCGGCTCGACCGCACCAGCTTGCGCCGCGCCACCGTCTGGCCCGTTGATGCCTTCACCACCGTGGCGTAGTCGGTCGAGCCGGACTTCGGGTGAGTGATCCGCACCAGGTACTTCGAGTCCGCCGTGAAGGCGTACGAGTGCGTCTTCGACTTGTGCCGCACGGACCTCGGCAGCTTCCAGTAGTGCACCGTGACCGGCGACTTGTCCCGGGACGCGATCTTCTGCCGGTCACTCAACGTGCGCAGGGATCCGACCGCCACCGCGTGCCAGGTCTCGCCCCAGCCCTTCAGCGCCACCACCCGGGTGTCCGTGCCGGGGTAGAAGCTGTTCGCGTCGTCGATGCCGTCCGTGCCCCCGTAGTAGCCGAAGGCGCCCGCACCGGCCGCGACCGCGAAGAAGTCGTCCTCCTGAATGAACCGCTCCCACGTCGCGCCGCCGTCGGAGGACAGGTACTGCGTGCCACTGAAGTCCACCCAGATCAGGTCCCCCGTCGCAGCCCGCACCGTCGGCACCAGCGGCAGTACCGGCAGTGGCGTCGTGATCACGCCCGCCGCCGCAGGTTCTCCCGCGGCGCGAGCGCGCGGAGCCGCCGCGCTGCAACTGGTCAGGGCAAGCGCAAGGCCCGCGCAGACCGCAGCGGCACGAATAGGAAGTGGACGCATGGCGGAACACCTCGGTTCGGTCGGGAATGCTTCGACCGTAGGCCTGCCCGGCCTCCCACGAGGG
This sequence comes from Propionibacteriaceae bacterium, assembly GCA_020438595.1. The sequence continues at coordinate 4,978 of JAGQUI010000030.1, forward strand.
CCGGGGGCCGGACTTCGTACGACTTCGGCGCCGGTTCTCGACGGGCTCGACCGGCCGAAGCGCGCGTCCAGGAAGGGTGGATCAGACCAGGGCGTCCTCTGCGGGTGCCTCGACCCCGGTCACATCGGCGATGCCGGAGTGGATCAGGCCCCACCGATAGCCGTCGTAGAGCGCCTCCCACGAGGCCTCGATCACGTTGGTGCCGACGCCGACGGTGGTCCAGGTGCGCTCTCCGTCCGTCATGTCGATCAGGGTGCGCACGATCGCGTCCGTGCCGTGGCCCTGCTCCAGGATGCGCACCTTGAAGTCGGTCAGCTCGAAGTAATCCACCTTCGGGTAGGCCTGGGTGAGGGCGGCCCGCAGGGCGACGTCCAGCGCGTTCAGGGGGCCGTGTCCGTCGCCGGCCAGGTTGTAGCTGACGCCATTGGCGCGCACCTTCACCACGGCCTCGGAATCGCCCTCCGGATGCACCTCGTGGCCGGTGATCACGCGCCAGCTGAGCACCTCGAAGAACTCCTCCATCCGGCCGAGTTCCTCCCGCAGCAGCAGTTCGAAGGAGGCGTCGGCGGACTCGTAGGAGTACCCGTCCATCTCGCGCTGCTTCACCTTCTCGGTGATCCGCGCGGCCAGCTCGCGGTCGGACAGGTCGTAGCCGAGCTCCGAGCCCTTCAGCTGGATGTTGGCACGTCCGGCCATGTCCGAGACCAGCATGCGCATGTCGTTGCCGACCAGGGTCGGGTCGATGTGCTGGTACAGGTTCGCGTCCACCTTGATCGCCGACGCGTGCAGGCCGGCCTTGTGCGCGAATGCGGACGCGCCCACGTACGGCTGCCGGTTGTTCATCGGCACGTTCGTGACGCCGGCGATCGCGTGGCTGATCCGGGTGGCCTCGGCGAGCGAGGACGGCGGCAGCAGCGGCCAGCCGTACTTCAGCTGCAGGTTGGCGACCACCGTGATCAGGTTCGCGTTGCCGGTGCGCTCGCCGTGCCCGTTCATTGTGCCCTGGACGTGCACCACGCCGGCCTCGACGGCGGCGAGGGTGTTCGCGACCGCACAGCCGGTGTCGTTGTGGCAGTGGATGCCGAGGTCGACGCCCACCTGGGCCGCGGCGGAGACGATGTCGGCCATCCAGGACGGCAGCATGCCGCCGTTGGTGTCGCACAGGACGACGACCTCCGCGCCCGCCTCCGCGGCCGTCCGGACGACCTCCAGCGCGTACTCGGGATTGGCCCGGTAGCCGTCGAAGAAGTGCTCGCAATCGACGAACACGCGGCGGCCGTTGGCGACCAGGTGCGCGACCGTGTCGGCCACCATCGCGAGGTTCTCCTCCAGCGTGGTGTGCAGGGCCCGGTAGACGTGCTCGTCGTGGCTCTTCGCGACGATGCAGACGATCTCGGTGCCCGCATCGATCAGGGCCTGCACCTGCGCGTCGTCGGCCGCCCGCGACCCCACCTTGCGGGTGGCGCCGAACGCGACCAGCTTCGCGTTCTTCAGCGGCAGCTGGCCGGCGGCCGCCGCGGCGAAGAACGCGGTGTCATTGGGGTTGGCGCCGGGCCAGCCGCCCTCGATGAAGCCGACGCCGAGCTCGTCGAGGGAGCGCGCGATCTTCAGCTTGTCGCTGACGCTGAGCTGCAGGCCCTCCTGCTGGGCGCCGTCGCGCAGCGTGGTGTCGTAGACGTGGAAGGTCTCCGGTTCGGCTGGGATCTGGGTCACCGGGCGAGTAAACCTGCTCCGGACCGGGTTACGAGCAGGTTTCACCGCCTGAGACGAATCGTCCCGAATCCGGCTCGGAACGGGGTCCGGTCCGCAGTGTTCCCGCTGGACGCGGGCCGCCGCCACCGGCTAGAACAGCGGGCATGGCCACCTTGATCCACCGCGGCGTCACCGTCCACAGCATCGGCGACCTGCCCGCCGTCGGCACCGAGCTCCCCGGCTTCACGCTGACCGACTCCGACATGCAGGAGATCGGACCCGACATCGCCGCGGGCCGCCGGCTCGTCCTGAACATCTTCCCCAGCCTCGACACCCGGGTCTGCGCGATGAGCGTGCGCCGGTTCAACGAGCTCGCGGCCGGGCTGGAGAACACCCTGGTGCTGTGCGTCTCCGCCGACCTCCCCTACGCCCAGGCGCGGTTCTGCGGCGCCGAGGGCATCGAGAACGTGGTCACGGCCTCGTCCTTCCGCTCGAGCTTCGGCGACGACTACGGCGTCACCCAGGTGGACGGGCGCAACCGCGGCCTGCTCACCCGGGCCGTGGTGGTCGCGGACGCCGACGGCCGGGTCGTGTACACCGAGCAGGTCCCGGACATCTCGCAGGAGCCCGACTACGACGCCGCGCTGGCGGCGCTGGGCTGAGGGCCAGGACAGGCCCTACACCACCCGGTGCAGCCAGCCGTGGGTGTCCTCGACGCGGCCGTACTGGATGTCCAGGACCGCGTTGCGGATACCCAGGGTCGCCGGCGAGCCGTTCTCGGGCAGCCGCCACTCGCCCTGCGCGGACTTGAAGCCGCCGATCGGGGTGACCACCGCGGCCGTGCCGCAGGAGAAGGCCTCCGCCGTGCTGCCGTCCGCGATGCCCGCGAAGAACTCCTCCGGGGTGATCCGGCGTTCCTCGGGGGCCAGCCCCAGGTCGGCCGCCACGGCCAGGATGGTCTTGCGGGTGATCCCGTCCAGGATCGTCCCGGTCAGCGCGGGGGTGACCAGGCGGCCGTCCGCCGTGACCAGGAACACGTTCATGCCGCCGAGTTCCTCGACCCGGTCCTTGTCGGCGGCCTCGACGAACAGCACCTGCGAGCAGCCGTGCTGGGCGCCCTCGTGCTGCGCGATCAGCGACGCCGCGTAGTTGCCGCCGCACTTGGCCGCGCCGGTGCCGCCCACGCCGGCGCGCGCGTAGGTGTCGGTCACCCAGATGTCGACCGGCTTCACGCCGCCGGTGAAGTAGGGGCCGGACGGGGAGGCGATCACGGAGAACGTCACCGTCTGGGCCGCCCGGACGCCCAGGAACACCTCCGCGGCGAACATGAACGGACGCAGGTACAGGCTGCGCTCCCCCTCCGCCTGCGGCACCCAGCGGGCGTCCACCCCGACGAGCTCTGCGCACGCGGCGACGAAGTCGTCCACGTCGAGCGAGGGCAGCATCAGCCGGGCCGCCGAGGCCTGGAAGCGGCGCGCGTTCTCCTCGGGCCGGAACAGGTGGATCGAGCCGTCGGCGTGCCGGTACGCCTTCAGCCCCTCGAAAACCTCCTGGGCGTAGTGCAGCACCGCGCTGGCCGGGTCGAGCTGGAACGGGCCGTACGGCTTGATCTCGTCCGCTGCCCAGCCGCCGTCCTTCGTCCATGTGGCCACGGCCATGTGGTCGGTGAAGTGGTCCCCGAAGCCGGGGTCGGCCAGCACCCGGGCCACGGCGTCGTCGGTAGCCGGGTCGGGATTGCGGTGCAGCGGGAACGTCAGGGACATGGGGGCATGCTATCGCCGCGCCGGTGCCGTCCACGCAGCGGGTCGACCGGGTGGTCACGGGTCGGGATTGAGACGGGAGTGTCCGTCAGGTGGCCGCCCCGGTAGCCTCCCGCGGGTGAGCAACGCAGCAGCCGGCAAGCCCGTCATCTCCGTCATCGCCGGTGACGGCATCGGACCCGAGGTCGTCGCAGAGGGCCTGAAGGTCCTCACCACCGTCGTGGGCGAGGACACCTTCGACTTCGTGCACCACGACCTGGGCGCCGAACGCTGGCAGCGCACGGGCGAGGTGCTGCCGGACGCGGAGCTGGAGCAGCTCGCCGCCTCGCAGGCGATCATCCTCGGCGCGGTGGGCGCGGCTCCCGGGTCGAAGGCGATCCCGTCCGGCCTGCTGGAGCGCGGCCTGCTGCTGAAGCTGCGGTTCGCGTTCGACCACTACGTGAACCTGCGTCCGTCCAGGCTGTACCCGGGCATCCCGACCCCGCTGGCCGAGTCGGTGACCAGCCGCGGGCCGGTCGACTTCGTCGTCGTCCGCGAGGGCACCGAGGGCCTGTACTGCGGCAACGGCGGCGCCTTCCGCGCCGGCACCCCGTACGAGGTGGCCACCGAGGTGAGCATCAACACCGCCCACGGGGTCGAGCGGGTGATCAGGGACGCCTTCGACCGGGCCGAGAAGCGGCGCAAGAAGGTGACGATGGTGCACAAGCACAACGTGCTGGTGAACGCCGGCGGGCTGTGGAACCGGCTGTTCGCCGCGGTCGCCGCCGAGCACCCGGACGTCACCACCGACTACCTGCACGTGGACGCCGCGACGATCGCACTGGTACAGGACCCGCAGCGGTTCGACGTGATGGTCACCGACAATCTCTTCGGCGACATCCTGACCGACCTCGCCGGCGCGATCACCGGCGGCATCGGCCTGGCGGCCAGCGCCAACATCAACCCGACCGGGGAGTTCCCGTCCATGTTCGAGCCGGTGCACGGCTCGGCCCCGGACATCGCCGGGCAGGGCATCGCCGACCCCACGGCCACGATCCTGTCGATGGCCCTGCTGCTCGACCACCTGGGCCGCAGCGAGGACGCGCAGCGGATCGAGGCCGCCGTGGACGCCGACATCGCCGAGCGGGGTGCGTCGAAGCGGCCCACCTCTGTGGTCGGCGACGACATCGCCGCCCGCGTGCGCTGATCCCACCCCCGAACGGGGACTGATCACTGTCATCGGGCGGCGGTAGCGTGCTGCCAGCGGACGGAGAACGATGAGCAGCCCCTTTCACTACGAGCAGTACCCCCGGCCGGTGCCCGCGCCGGTCGCCTACGTCGCGCCGGTGACCGACCAGCAGCCGATCAGCATCGCGGTGGTGGTGGTCGCCTGGATCGTCACGCTGTTCAGCTGGGCCTACCTGCTGCCGTGGGCCATCGCGGCGAGCCGGGGCAAGGCGAACCAGTGGGCGGTGCTCCTGGTCAGCCTGTTCCTGGGCTGGACCGTCATCGGCTGGATCGTCGCCCTGGTTATGTCCCTCACCGCGCACCGGCCGATCGCCGTGGCCCCGATCGTCGGCTACCCCGTCGCTGCCGCGCTGCCGCCGGCCGCCGCACCCGCCGGCTGGTACCCGAACCCCGGCGGTCCCGGGCAGCGGTACTGGGACGGCTACGAGTGGACGCAGCACTTCGCGTGATCGCTGTTCGCACCCAGAGTGGCCCGTAGCGGCCGTAGTCGGCCTCTACAGGCCACTTTGCGCGCTACCTGTCGGCCAAGCTGCCGAACAGGTGCCGCTTCTCACCGGTGACGCGACCCGAGATCCACCAGATCGCCTCGACCAGCGCGGCCGCGAGCAGGCCCATCGCGGCCCCCGTGGCCATCATCGCGGAGTTGCTCGGGTCGAGCTGGGGATCGAACCGCTTCAGGAACGGCCAGGCGGCCACCCAGCCGCTGACCTGGTACGGCAGCCAGAAGATCACCAGGTAGGCCGCCACCGAGCAAAGCCCGATCATCAGCAGCTTCCACCACTCGTAGGGCCGGGCGGTGGTGACCATCACCCAGGCGCCGCCGATCATCAGCGTGAGCAGGGTGGCCGTGGACGTCTGGATACCGGCCGTCGAGTCGATCCCGGAGCCTGTGCGGACCAGCAGGTACGTGCTGAAGGTGACCACCGCGACCACGATCCCGGACGGGATCGAGAAGCTCATCACCCGCTGCAGGAAGCCGTGCCGGGCCCGCTCGGCGTTCGGCGCGAGGGCGAGGACCGAGGCCGGGATGCCGATCGTGAACCAGCCCACGAACGAGATGTGGATGGGCACGAACGGGAACGGCAGGTGCCACAGCGCCACCAGCAGCGCCAGCACGATCGAGTACATCGTCTTGGTCAGGAAGAAGTTCGCGACCCGCTCGATGTTGCCGATCACCCGCCGGCCCTCGGCCACCACGTGCGGGAGCGTGGCGAAGCTGTCGTCGAGCAGCACCAGCTGGGCCACCGAGCGGGTGGCCGCGGCGCCCGAGCCCATCGCCACGCCGAGGTCGGAGTCCTTGATCGCGAGCACGTCGTTGACTCCGTCGCCGGTCATCGCGACGTTGTGGCCCTTCGACTGCAGCGCGGCCACCATCTGCCGCTTCTGCTGCGGCGAGACCCGGCCGAACACGCCCGCGGCCTGGACCCGGTCGGCGAACTGCTCCTCGTCCTCGGGCAGGGTGCGGGCGTCCACGACCTCACCGGCCTCCACGCCCAGCGAGCCGGTCACCGCACCGACGGAGGTGGCGTTGTCGCCGGAGATCACCTTCACCGCCACATCCTGCTCTGCGAAGTAGGCCAGGGTGTCGCGCGCCTCGGGACGCACCTTCTGCTCCAGCACGACCAGGGCGCGCGGCTCGACCATCCCCGGGGCGTCGGCGGTGTCCACCGCGCGGTCGGCCTCGCCGAGCAGCAGGACGCGGCGTCCGGTCGAGCCGAGTTCCTCGGCGCGCTCCGCAGCGTGGCTGCCCGTCGCGGCGAGGACGTCGGGCGCGCCCAGCACCCAGTGGCCGCGTCCGTCGAACGACATGCCCGACCACTTCTTCGCCGACGTGAACGGCGCCATCGCCGTGACGTCCCAGGCATCGACGGTGAGCGGGAGCGACGTCGCCAGCGCCACCACGGAGGCGTTCGGACGCGGGTCCGCCGCGGCCAGCTGGGCGAGCACCTCACGCTCCTCGTCGCCGTCGCCGCTGAGCACGTCCAGCTCGCCGAACCGCAGGCCGTTCTCGGTCAGCGTGCCGGTCTTGTCGGCGCAGACCACGTCGACGCGGGCGAGACCCTCGATCGCCGGCAGTTCCTGCACCAGCACGTTCAACTGGCCCAGCCGCACGACGCCGACGGCGAAGGCGAGCGAGGTGAGCAGCACCAGCCCCTCGGGCACCATCGGCACCAGCGCGCCGGCCATCGAGAGCACCTTCTCCTGCCAGGTGCCCGGCTGGGCCCACTGCACCCAGACCGTGGCGGCGCCCACCGGGATCAGCAGCCAGGTGATCAGGCGGAGGATCTTGTTGATGCCGCTCTGCAGCTCGGACTTCACCAGCGAGAACTTGCTGGCCTCCATGGTGAGCTTGGCTGCGTAGGACTCGCTCCCGACCCGGGTGGCCCGGAACGCGCCGACCCCGGCCACCACGAAGCTCCCGGACATGACCTCGTCGCCGGGCTGCTTGAGCAGCGGGTCGGACTCGCCGGTGAGCAGCGACTCGTCCACCTCGAGGTAGGACGCCTCGACGACCTCCCCGTCCACGACGACCTGGTCGCCCGGGCCGATCTCGATGATGTCGTCGAGCACGATGTGCTCCCGCGGCACGAGCTCCGCCGAGTCGTCGCGTCGGACGGTGGGCTTGCCCTCCCCCACCACGGCGAGGTTGTCCAGCGTCCGCTTCGCCCGCAACTCCTGCACGATGCCGATGCCGGAGTTGATGATGATCAGGAAGCCGAACAGCGCGTTCACGATGCTGCCGGTGCTGAGCACCATGACGAACAGCACCATCAGCAGGAAGTTGATCCTGGTGAAGACGTTCGCCTTCACGATGTCCCAGGTGGTGCGTCCGGAGCGGGGCGGCAGGTCGTTGGTCAGGCCGCGCCGGACGCGATCCTCGACCTCGGCGGCAGTGAGGCCCGGGGTACGGCCGGTGTCGACGGTCACGCCGCCAGCCTGCCACACCGGGCGAGCGGGGACGATCAGCGTAACTGCGGGGTGTCTCCGCTGCGGCGCTGCTCCCGGCGCAGCAGGCGACGCAGACGCCGCTCGTCGCCCCGGTTGGGGTAGCGGATGATCATCGTGCCGACGCCGAGCGAGCCGCTCAGCACCAGCACGGGGTGGCCGGGTTCCGGCTCTTCGAACACCTTGATCCGCCGGGTGCCGATGCCGGGACGGAGGCGTTCGGCCTGAGCGGCCCAGCCGGCCGGCAGCACCATCACGATCGTGCCCACGCCGCCCGAGATGTCCAGCTGGATCACCGGCGACGCCGGCGTCGCCCGGCGGAAGTCGAGCCGGACCGACCCGATGTCACCGTGGATCCGGATGTAGGGAGGCACCGTCCAGACCCCGTCCTTGCGCAAGGTCTTGCCACCCGCGGCGAGCACGAGCGGATCCTGCGGACTGTAGCCGGGTCGTGGCGGTGCGGGGACGGAGCCTGCGTCCGGCACCGGCAGACCGGCGTCGGGCCGGTACGTCGGCCACTGGGGTTCCTGCGGTGGCTGCGCCATGGACAGAGCCTAGTTGAGCCGCGCCTGGCGCGCGTCCACCCCCGTCCACGACAAACGCTCCCGAAATTCGCCGTTGCTCCCGGAATTTCGGGAGCAACAACGAATTTCGGGAGCGTCTGTGCCGGGTCAGCGGGACGCGGTGCCCTCGACGTAGTCGTCGTCGTGGCTCTTCACCCACGCCATCAGC
>JAGQUI010000310.1 GCA_020438595.1 Propionibacteriaceae bacterium
TGGGGGGGGGGTTGGGGGGGGGGGGGGGTTGGGGGGGGGGGGGGGGGGGGGGGGGGCGGGTGGGTGGGGACGGGTTGCTGCGGGACGCCGGCGGCCTGCGCGACTGGGGCGGCTGTCAGGTCGCCGGCCGAGGCGGTCGAAGTGGCGATGAACAGCACGGCGGCGGTCGCGACGAGTCGGCGCGCGAGCAGCTGGGGTACGGCGAGTCCGGGGAGCCTGGGGACGGGTGTGTGCCGGATGAGCGCGACGAGTTCGAGGAGGACGGTGGCGGTGAGGGTGGCCCAGGCGATCCAGCCGACCAGTTTGAACAGGGCGAGGGCGAGGGTGCCGTTGTCGGGGGTGGTGAGGGCCTGCCAGATGCCCTCGGGGGTCCAGGTGATGCTGATGGCGCCGATGGGTGCGGCGGCGATCAGGAGGGCGGGCATGCCGATGACGATCGCGGCGAGGCCGAGCAGGGCGAGGAGTCCGCGGAGTCTGGTCATCGGTGTTCCTTTCCTTCGAGGGCTTTGACGACCCGGACGCGGGCGCTGGCGCTGACCTGTTGGGTGCCGATCCCGAACGCGGACAGGAAGACGGGTTCGTAGTCGGTGGTGACGTCGACGACGAGGTCGGTGCCGGACTCGATTCGTGCCGTCGCGTTCATGCCGGAGGCTTTGGCGTAGGCGATGGCGGCGGCTTTGGCGCGGGCTGCGGCGACTTCGACGTCTCCGCCGGTGGCGGTGTAGGTGTCGGCGTCGAGTTGCTGTCCGGCGGTGCGGGCGGCTTGGGCGGCGACGTCGCCGGCGAGCCGGATCCGGTTGACCTGGCCGGACAGGTCGACGGCGAGCCCGATGATCATGGTGAGCGCGGTGGCGAGCAGGATCGTCCACACAGTGACGGCGGCGCCTCGTTCGTCCCTCAGCCGCTGACGCATGTCATTTCCTCTCGCGGAAGACGTCGAGCGGGGAGGTCGCTTCGGCGTCCACGGGGATGGTGGCCAGGATGCCGGGTAGGCCGAGGTCGCCGGTGGCGACGTCGCAGACCAGCCGGACGGTGATGGTGGCCGGGGTTCCGACGGGCCTGTCGAACCCGGTCGTGTCGAGGTCGAGTTGGGTGGTGGCGCAGGGCAGTTGCTGGTTGGCGAGGGTGGCGGATGCGGTCTTGGCGGCTGCGGTGCGGGCTTCGGTCTGGGTGCGGGCGAGGCTGGCGGCCCGGGCGGCGTCGAAGGCGGCGGACTGGACGGCCTGGCGGGCCAGGGCGAGGCGTCCGCCGAAGATGACGACCAGGATGAACAGCACCAGCACTGGGGCGACCAGGGTGATCTCCACCGCCGCCGAGCCGCGCTCGTCCCGCAGAGGGTGCTTCACGTGACCTCCTCTCGTGGCACGGTCGCGGTCTGGGTGGTGACCGGCTCCCACCCGGGCACGAGGCTCAACGTGCTGCCGGTGACCGTCGCGACGACCGTCCGCGCCTGGATCTGGCAGCTGACCTGCAGGCCGGCCAGCGAGTCGCCGGCTCTCGAGGCGAGGTCGGTGGCGGTGTGGACGCAGTCTTCGGTTGTGCCGTTCTCTGCGGCTGCGGCGGCGGCTCCGGCCTGGGCGGCGGCCAGCGCGGTGGTGCGTCCGTAGAAGTACATGGCCGCGCCGAGCGCGATCCAGACCACGAGCAGGAGGGTGGGCATGAGCAGCACCATCTGGACCGAGACCGAGCCCCGCTCCTTGTGGTTGCCGGTCATCGCCGAACTCATTGTGTTCGCTGACTGGGTTCAGAGTTTGGCGAGGAGGCCTTCGATGTAGCCGTTGAGCGCCATCATCACGACGCCGACGATGGCGACGATCCCGACGAGCCACCACAGTTGCTCGCTGGACACGGAGAAGCCGCGTTCGTCGCGGGCCTTGGACAGGAGGGCGTGGAGCCAGGCGGTGGTCTGGTTGAGTTCGTTCATTTCAGTCACCTTTCGTTTCCTTCAGTTGGGGTGGGTCAGCCTGCGGCGAGCCGGAGCAGGGCGGGGACGAGGAGGATGGCGACGAAGGTGAACGCCATCAGGATGGAGGGGATGACCATGCGTTCGCCGACGATGTTGGCCTGTGCCTGATCCTCGGCGAGGATCGCGTGTCGCAGTTCGGCGGAGCGGGCGCGGAGGGTGTCGACGACCTGGGAGCCTTCCTCGCCGGCGAGGCGCATGATGTCGGCCAGGTCGTCGAGGTCGGCCAAGCCCTGTTCGGCGGCGAGGTCGTGGAGGGCGTCCCAGGCGGTGTCGCCGGAGTAGCGGCTGCGGGCCAGGGCGTCGCCCAAGCGGCCGAAGGGCCAGGAGTCGCCGACCCGGGCGGCGTTCTCGAGGGCTTGCCGGGTGCCGGAGCCGCCGGCGTTGCGTTCGAGGGCGACCAGGTCGACGTAGGAGCCGAGTGCCCGGCGGAACTCGACGCGGGCCTTCTTGGAGGCGTCGGACAGGTTGCCGTCGGGCAGGAACCAGGCCAGGAACATGCCCAGCAGGGTTGCGCCGACGGGGACGGCGACCGGCATCGCCACGGTGCGGGAGAAGATCGCGGACAGCAGCGGCACGCTGACGGCGGCGGTGGCGACGAAGACGACCTTCTCCCCGTAGAACACGTGCAGCGGCTTGCCCATCAGGGCCAGGTCGCGGCGCGGCGCGTTCGCCCACAGCCGGGCCGGCAGGCGTCGCATCGCCCACAGCCCGAGCCGTTGCTCCAGCCCGCCGCGTCCCGGCTTCGGCTCTGGCACAGGGGTGCGCCGGGCCGCGGAGGTGAGCCGCTCGAGGGCCTGGACCGGGTCGGGGTGGGCCGGGACGAGCCACCACACCAGGCACGCGACTCCGGCGCCGGCCAGGCCGCCGGCCAGCATCCACAGCTGCAGGGTGCTCACGGCCGCCTCACCTCCCGGTTGACCTTGCCGAGGAAGCGTGCGGCCGGCTGGACTTCGGCCATCCGCCTGAGCCACCAGAGCAGGAGGCCGTAGCAGGTGAGCAGGACGAGAAGGATGAGCTGGCCGAGCGGGGTGGAGTAGGGGGCGAAGAATCGTCCGCCGAGCCCGAAGAAGACCAGGGCGCCGATCGACAGCAGGGTGACCATGCGGGCCGAGGCGCGGGGTTTGGCCCGGTCGGCTTCGATAAGTCGCCGCCCTCGGACATCGGCCGACACCGATTCGGCCAGGTCGTGCAGCACCCGGGCCAGCCCGTCGCCGCGTTTCGCCGCGCCGAGAATGAGGGCCGCGCAGACCAGGTCGCCGGTGGCGTCGTCGAGGTCGTCCGCATAGGCGCGTAGCGCCTGTTCGGTCGACCAGCGTGACCGCATCCGTCCGACCAGCCGGGCGACCTCGGGACGGATCGCGTCCGGAGCCGAGCGCAGGCTGGCCTGGATCGCCGCCTCGATGCCCTGGCCGGCGGTGAGCACCCCGGCGAGGTTGCGGGTCCACTCGGCGATCGCGTCCATCCGGGCGATCTGTCGATCCGCGCTCGTCACCATCAACAGCGCCGGCAGGCCCAGCACCGCAGCCGGCAGCACCGGCACCGCGACCACCCACCCCGTCGCGACCATGACCAGCAGCCCGACCAACAGGGCGGCAAGGGTAGCCCAGCGCTGCCATCCCGGCAGGGCGCGCCACCAGTGCACCAGCCGTCCCGGCCGGGCGGGACGCTTCGGCCTCGGCGGCGGGACGGGTCGCGGGATCAGTCCGTAGATGCCGAGCAGGATGCCGCCCACGATCATGGCCCCGGCAAGCCCGGCCAACAGGGCGCTCATCGGATCCCTCCTTGTTCGGCTTCGGCCTCGAAACCGGGCAGGTCGAACCCGGCGGCGACCAGCCGTCCGCGGAGGTCTTCGGGGATGGTGTGGGCGACCGCGCACGCCCCCGGGACGGGTGCGAACACCTGTGTGGTGGCGTAGCCGCGCGGTCGTTCTCCGGGGCTGACGGCGAGGACTTCGGCGACGTAGCGGTGTTT
>JAGQUI010000311.1 GCA_020438595.1 Propionibacteriaceae bacterium
CCCGTCGACGGGGAATGGGGACGGTTCCTTTTCGCGTCAGTCGAGGCGGCGCAGCGGCGGGCCGTCCAGCCGGACGACGGTGGCGCCCAGCGCCGCCGCCTGCTCGGGGACGTGGGTGACCAGCACGGTCAGCCGATCGGCACCGGCCGCGTCGGCGACCAGGCCCGCCGCCAGCCGCCACGCCGGTTCGTCCAGCCCGGTGAACGGCTCGTCGAGGAGCAACAGGTCGGCCTGCGCCGCGAGGGCCCTGGCCATGGCCACCCGGCGCTTCATGCCGCCGCTGAGCTCGCCGGGCCGGGTGTGCAGGCTGTCCCCGAGGCCGAGCCGGAGCAGCCAGTCGCGCGCGCGTTCCCGCTGGCCCGGGTCGGGCCGGGCGACGGCGTTCTGCCACGCGGTCTCCCACGGCAGCAGCCGGTCCTCCTGGAAGACCACCGCCACCCGCCGTCCCGCCAGGCCCGTGATCCGGCCGGACCCGGGCACCGCCAGCCCGGCGAGCAGCCGGAGCAGCGTCGTCTTGCCGCAGCCGGACGGGCCGAGCAGGCAGACCGTCCCCGTCTCGGGCAGGTCCAGGGAGAAGTCGGCCAGCACGGGACGCGCGGGGTCGTAGCCGAAGCCGACCCGCTCAAGCGTGGGCATCCGCCGCCTCCTCCCCCGCCGGCGCCGGACCGGCCGACAGCCAGGTGGTGGCCCGACCCGCGGCCCAGCGCAGGACACCCTCCAGGAGCAGGCTGAGCAGCACCACCGTGATCGTCCAGGCGAACACCTCGGGCGTCTCCAGGTAGATCTTGGCGTCCTGCAACCGCGAGCCGACGGCGATCGGCGGCCGGCTGATCACCTCGGCGGCGATGCCGGACTTCCAGGCCAGGCCCATGCCGGTGGTGCAGGCGGTGGCGAGGAACGGCAGCAGCAGCGGGATCCGTACCCGGCGCAGGGTCTGCCACCGGCCGAACCCGAACACCTGCGCCACCTCGAGCAGGTCCCGGTCCTGCCGGGCGATGCCCTGGGCCATGCTGTCCCAGACCACGGGTACGACCATCAGGAACGAGATGAAGGCGGGCAGCCGACCGGTGGGGATCCAGACCAGCGCGAGGATGATGAAGGACGCGACGGGCGCGGCCCGCACCACCCGCAGCAGCGGCGACAACAGGGCGTCGGCCGCCGGGTAGCGGGTGGTCAGCACGGCCGCCGCGATGCCGGCCACCACCCCGGCGAGGAAGCCGAGCAGCACCCGGGACAGGGAGACGACGGTGGTCTGCCAGAAGGCCGCGGTCCCGGCCAGCTGCACCAGGGTGGCCAGCACCGTCGCGGGCGAGGGCACCAGGAGCTCCTGGCCCACGAACAGGCTCACGACCCACCAGACCGCCAGCCAGAACGCCGCCGCGGCAAGGCCAAGGAGCGCCCGCCGACGGGGCTCAGCGCGTCGTGTAGTAGAACCCGGCATCAGGGAGCGATCCTCCCACGGCCTTGGGGTCCGCGTCGTAGAGCACCCGGAAGTAGCCCTGCAACCCGGCCAGCATGTCCTCGCCCGCGAGGAAGGTCAGGTTGAGCCGCGGCAGCGCCTGCTTCGCCACGGCGGCGCTCGGGATGATCCCGTACTGCTCGCACAACGCGGACGTGGTCTCCGCGTCGGTCTTCGCCTGATCGATCGAGGCGGCGTACTCGGTGAGGAACGCCGCGACCGCGTCGGGGTGCTGCTCGACGAAGTCCCGGCGCGCGATCACGCCACCCATCATCAGCTGGCTGCCATCGGTGACGGCCTTCGTCCATTCGGTGGTGAGGTCGAGCGCGACCGCCAGCTCCGGGTTCTTCACCGTCACCGCCGTGACGAACGGCTCGGGCAGCAGGGCGACCTCCGCGTCACCGCCGGCGACCAGGGTGGCGACCTCGTCGTGCTCGCTCTTCCAGACGATGTGCACATCGGTGTCGGGGTCGAGGCCGTTGCGCTCGAGCAGGAAGCGCAGCACGTACTCGGGGTTCGAGCCCTGGCCGGACGCGTAGATCGTCCTCCCCTTCAGGTCCGCCATGCCCGCCAACGGCACCCCGTCGGTGACGATGTACATCACGCCGAGGGTGTTCACCGCGAGCATCTGCACCGCACCCGAGGTCTTCGCGTTCAGCACCGCAGCCAGGTTCGTCGGCACCGCGGCGATGTCCACGTCCCCGGTGGCGACCTTGGCCACCACGTCCTCCGGCGCCGCGGTCACGGTGAACGCGTAGTCGTTCGCTGTCGTGCCGGCGTCCTGCGCCTGCATCAGGTGCACCATCCCGACACCCGTCGGGCCCTTCAGGGTGGCGATCCGGACGGGGGTCCGCCGGGCGGGACTCGACGCGGCGGCGCCCGGTGTCCCGGCGGTGCCCGCACACCCGGAGAGCAGCGCGACCACGGTGAACAGCGAAGCCAGCAGCGTCATGCCGCGGCGCAGGGCAACAGTGCCCGGGTTTGTCCTCACAAATGAAGCTTAGGCCACTCAGGCGTCTGTCGTTGCCGTTTCCAGATCCGTGATCAGCCCCACCCTGCGGGCGTGCCGGCCACCCTCGAACTCCGCGGTGAGCCACTCCCGCACGATCATCCGGGCCAGCCCCGGGCCGATCACGCGGGCGCCGACCGCCAGCACGTTCGAGTCGTTGTGCTGCCGGGAGAGCTTCGCCGAGAACGGCTCTGAGCAGACCACGGCCCGGATCCCGGGCACCTTGTTCGCCGCGATCGAGATGCCGACGCCGGTGCCGCAGGCGAGCAGTCCCAGGTCGTACTCCCCCGCCGCGACCAGGCGTCCGACCTTCGCCCCGTTCACCGGGTAGTCGACGGCCTCGCCCGGCGCCGGACCGAGGTCGGTGACCTCGTGCCCGAGCGCGCGGGCCTCCTCAGCCATCTCCTGCCGCAGCTCGACCGCGGCGTGGTCGGACGCGATGACGATCCGCACGACCGGCGCCTAGCGGAGCTCGCCGGTGTCGTACTCGTCCAGGCCGACCGCCGACCCACCGACGCTCAGGTCGTAGTCGTACGGGTCGTAGGAGAGGTCGTACGCGGCGGCGCGGGCCTCCGCGGTGGGCTCGACCCGGATGTTCCGGTACCGGTCCAGACCGGTGCCGGCCGGGATCAGCTTGCCCAGGATGACGTTCTCCTTGAGGCCGACCAGGGAGTCCGACTTGGCGTGGATCGCCGCGTCGGTGAGCACCTTGGTGGTCTCCTGGAACGAGGCGGCCGACAGCCACGACTCGGTGGCCAGGGACGCCTTGGTGATGCCCATCAGCACCGGGCGGCCCTGGGCCGGCGCGCGACCCTCGGTCACCATCCGCCGGTTCTCCGACTCGAACAGCTTCCGGTCCACCAGCTCGCCGGGCAGCATCGAGGTGTCGCCGGACTCGATCACCGTGATCCGGCGCAGCATCTGCCGGATGATGATCTCGATGTGCTTGTCGTGGATCGGCGCACCCTGCGTCCGGTACACGGCCTGCACCTCCTCCACCAGGTGCTCCTGCACCTTGCGGAGGCCGGAGACGCGGAGCACGTCCTGCGGGTCCGGGGTACCGGCGTACAGCTGCTGGCCCGCGGCCACGTGGTCGCCATCGCCGACCGAGTGCCGGACGCCGGTCGCGTCCTCCCACTCGAGCCGGACGCGGCGCGGCAGCGGGTACTCGACGTCGGCCTCGCCGTCGTCGCGGACGATGACGAGCTTGCGCGTGCGCTCGCCCTCCTCGATCCGGACCCGACCGGCGGACTCGGCGATCGGGGCCTTGCCCTTGGGCTGGCGGGCCTCGAACAGCTCGACCACACGGGGCAGGCCCTGCGTGATGTCGTCGCCGGCCACACCACCGGTGTGGAAGGTCCGCATCGTCAGCTGGGTACCGGGCTCGCCGATCGACTGGGCGGCGATGACGCCGACGGCCTCACCGAGCTCGATCTCCTTGCCGGTGGCCAGCGAGCGG
>JAGQUI010000312.1 GCA_020438595.1 Propionibacteriaceae bacterium
GAAGCACTCGCCGAGATGCTGCACATCGTGCTCGGTTCGGAAGGGTTCGACGCGCGGTTGTGCCACGACGGGGCCGTCGCTCTGGACGCGTTCCACGAATACCGGCCGGACCTGGTGCTGCTCGACCTGATGCTTCCCGGACGCGACGGTGTCGACGTCTGCCGTGACATCCGGGCCGAGTCGGGCGTGGCGATCGTGATGCTGACCGCGAAGAGCGACACCATCGACGTGGTGGACGGTCTGGCCGCGGGTGCCGACGACTACGTGCCCAAGCCGTTCAAGACCCAGGAACTGATCGCCCGGATCAAGACCAGGCTGCGCCGCCACGTGACCCCGGACGCCGACGTGGACAACCTGCGGATCGGCGACCTGGTGATCCGCGTGAACGAGCACACGGTGCGCAGGGGCGACTCCGAGATCACGCTCACCCCGCTGGAGTTCGACCTGCTGCTGGCGCTGGCGCGCCGACCCCGGCAGGCGTTCACCCGCGAGGTCCTCCTGGAGGAGGTCTGGGGCTACCGGCACGCCAGCGACACCCGACTGGTGAACGTGCACGTGCAGCGGCTGCGCTCGAAGATCGAGAAGGACCCCGAGCGTCCCGAGATCATCGTCACGGTCCGCGGTGTCGGCTACCGGGCCGGAGAACCCAAGCCGGCCTGATGAGAGGTCTGGCCCGTATCGATCCGTTCCGGCTCTGGCAGCGCTCGCTGCCGTTCCGGGTCGTGGTCACGACCCTGAGCGCGGCGATCGTGATCCTGGTCGCCACCGGCTGGTTCCTGATGGACCAGTCCAGCCGGGGCATCATCGCGGGCAAGACGCAGGCCAGCGTCGCGGAGGCGTCCGCCGTGGTCGCGGGCATGCAGACCACGCTGTCCTCCACCGATCTGCGCACCACCTCCGTGAGCGAGCAGATCAGCCGGCTGGCCCGGGACGCGGCCAGCCGCGGCCAGGTCGGCAACCAGTACTTCGTGGTCGTGGAGACCCCGATCTCTCAGATCGGCACTGCCGGCCTGGCCTCGGAGAGCATCCCGGACAACATCCGGGCCGCGGTCGGGAACGGCGACGGCCTGTGGAGCACGCCCACCCTGATCCGGTTCACCGACCAGCGCGCCGACGAGCCGGGGCTGGTGGTCGCCACCACCCTGGACGCGCCCGGCCAGGCGCCGTACCCGATCTTCTTCCTGTTCTCCACCACGCAGGAGGAGCAGACCCTTGCCGTCGTGCAGCAGGCCACCCTGGCGACGGGGGTGTTCCTGCTCGCGGGGCTGACCGCGACGGTGTACCTGGTGGCGCTGCAGGTGCTGCGGCCCGTGCGCGCCGCGCGCCTCGCCGCGGAGAACCTGGCCGCGGGCCACCTGGAGGACCGGATGGCCGTGGTCGGCACCGAGGACCTCTCCGGCCTGGCGCGCTCGATGAACCACATGGCCGAGGAGCTGGACAAGAAGATCACCCAGCTGCAGAACCTGTCCCTGGTGCAGCAGCGGTTCGTCTCCGACGTGTCCCACGAGCTGCGCACGCCCCTGACGACCATCCGGATGGCCGCGGAGGTGCTGCACTCCCACCGGGCCTCCTTCGACGCGGCGTCGAGCCGGTCGAGCGAGTTGCTGTCGGCCGAACTCGACCGGTTCGAGGACCTGCTCACCGAATTGCTGGAGATCTCCCGGTTCGATGCCGGCGCCGCGGAGCTGGCCATCGACGACGTCGACCTCGCCGCCCTGGCCGGTGACGAGGTGGAAGCGCTGCAGCGGCTCGCCGAGGACGCCGGCATCGTGATGACCCTGGACGCCGGCGAGGACTGCGTGGCCGAGGTCGACGGACGCCGGATCCGCCGGATCCTGCGCAACCTGATCACCAACGCGATCGAGCACGGCGAGCGCCGGCCGATCGCCGTGCATGTGCGTGGCGACGACGACGCGGTCGCGATCGCCGTCCGCGACCACGGCGTGGGCATGACGGCGGCGGAGGCCGGGCAGGTGTTCGACCGGTTCTGGCGGGCCGACCCGTCCCGGGGCCGCCGGGTCGGCGGGACCGGCCTGGGCCTGTCGATCTCGCTGGAGGACGCCCGGCTCCACGGTGGCTGGCTGAACGCCTGGGGTCGTCCCGGGCTGGGGGCGCAGTTCCGGCTCACCGTGCCCCGCCGCGCCGGTGAGCAGCTGCGCGGCTCGCCGTGGCCGGTGGTGCCGCCCGACCTGAAGGAGTTCACGCATGCGCGCCGCTAGGAGCCGGCTCGTGGCGGCGTGGCTGGCCGGGCTCCTCGCCCTGGCCGGATGCGCCACGGTCCCCACCAGCGGGCCGGTCGAGAACCACTCGCCCCAGGCGACCGGGGTGAACTCGGGCGTCCGGGTCGACCCGTTGCCCCCCGCGGACGGGGCCAGCCAACTCCTCGTGGTGGAGGGCTTCCTGCACGCCATGGGCACGTACCAGCCCGACTACGCGGTAGCCAGGCAGTACCTCACCGAGAGCGCGAGCCGGTCCTGGCACCCCGAATCGGGCGTGCAGGTCTACGCCGACGGCTTCCCGCCGACCGAGACCGAGACGTCGGTCGTGCTCTCGGTGCGCCTCACCGGCACGATGGACGCCGCGGGCTCGTACGCCCCGGTCAGCACCGAGGCCCCGCTGCTCCGGCAGGACTTCGACCTGATCAAGAACGAGGCCGGCCAGTGGCGGATCAACAATCCGCCCGAGGGCCTGCTCGTCTCCCGCTACGCCTTCACGACGGGGTTCGTCGGGGTGAGCCTGTACTTCGTCGATCCGGACGCCACGGTCCTGGTGCCGGATCCGCGGTTCTTCGCGACCGGCGAGCAGACCCTCGTGGAGACGGTGCGCGCGCTGCTGGACGGTCCGTCCGACTGGCTCGCACCCGCCGTCCGCAAGACCGTCACCAGCGGTGTCACGGTGTCCACGGTCAGCGTGGACTCGGCCGGGACGGCCGAGGTGGCGCTCGGCGGCGCGGCGGTGCGGCTCAACGACGACCAGCGGCGCATCCTGCTCGCCGAGCTCGCCTACACCCTGACCGGCTTCAGCCAGGTCAGCGGGATCCGGGTCACCGTGGGCGCCGACACGTGGCGGGACGACTCGGGCCAGGCGATCATCCGTCCGGACACCTTCAGCGAGCTGTCCCCGGTCGGGTCGCCCGCCCAGCGCACGCTGTACCTGGTGAAGGACCGCAAGCTGCAGCGACTGAGCGATCCGAGCGCCTGGGACGACTTCGCCGACGTCGAGGTGGGGTTCTCCCGGCCCGAGCAGATCGCGGTGAACCCGGCCCAGGACGAGGCGACGGCCACCGCGGCCGACGGGAGCCGGCTGACGAGCAGCAAGATCGGCACCGACAAGGCCACCGTGCTGCGCACCGGCGAGTCGGGGCTGCTGCGGCCGGACTACGCCCGCAACGGCGAGCTGTGGTCGCCGTCGGCGTCCGGGCCCGACGGGCTCCAGGTGTTCAAGGGCAACCAGCGACTCAAGGTCAGGATCGGCACCGATCCGGTTCCGGACGTGCCCGTGCGGGCGCTCTCGGTCTCGCCGGACGGCGTCCGGGTGGCGATGGTCGTCTCGCAGGGCGGCCTGGGCATCGTCGGGCTCGCCCGGGTGGAGCGCAGCGAGGGCCAGGTGACCCTGAGCGGTTGGACGGTGGTCGACCTGCAGGCGATCACCGGCAATCCCGGTGAGGCGATGGACGTCGGCTGGTCCTCGGCGACCGACCTGGTCGTGCTGCAGGCGGGCGAGGACGAGACCAGCGTGCTGCGGGTCAGCCAGGACGGCGCCACCTCCACCGACATCGGTCCGAGCGAGGCACTGGAACTCACCGAGCTGGCCGTCGCTCCCCAGCGGGTGGTGGTGGCGATGAATCCCGACGGCACCGTTTACCGCCGTGACGGCGAGTTCAACTGGAACCTCGCGGTGGCCGCCGCACA
>JAGQUI010000313.1 GCA_020438595.1 Propionibacteriaceae bacterium
CCCGAAGGTTCAGCCGCTCCGGCCACCAGCGGTCGGAGGCGGCGCCGCCCATCGGCGACGCGTCATGCAGGACGGGGCAGCCGTCGGCGGTCGACGGCGCGATGGTCTCGGCGGTGTGGGGGTGGGACATGGGCGGTCCTCTCGGAGGGGGTGTGGATCCGTACTCCCCACGCTAGGCACGCCGAATCCGCGCGCAGCGGCGGATTCGCCCACTCGGGCAGGCCCCGACCCCGGCATCGACCCGGTCGGACAGGAACAGCCCGCCGGTACCCCCGAGTGGCGGACCCGGCTCAGAAGGGCGCGGTCTCGTCCGCTGCGGGCTCCGGCAACCGGACACCCTGCCGCTCCACCTCGGCCGGCGGGAACTCCGGCAACGCGTCCCCCTCCTGGAGCATCACGTAGCTGGTCGGCAGCCGCAGCTCCCACGCATCCCCCACCTGCACCGCCGGGTCGAACTGGACGCCGAGTTCCACGTCCGCGTACACCTCGAGCATCTCGGGCTGCGTGAACAGCGGCAGGTAGCCCCCGCCCCAGACCCGGCCCGTCTTGAGGAAGAACACCACCGGGCGCTCGTAGCCCGGACGCACCGGCACCACCACACTGGCGCTCCCCGCCCGCAGGAACGCCTCGAAGACCGGGTCCGCCCCGGCAGCCAGCGCCGTCCCGTCCCACCGCTTCGGGCCGGCCCAGTAGTAGGGATGGAACTCGTAGGTCGTCTGGTCCCAGTCGAAGCCGAGTTCGAACAGGTCGATCACCGCGCCGTTCGCGATCGGGGAGCGCCAGTTCGGCAGCCCGGTCGCGTCCGCCTCCTCGAACACGATGGTCGGCTTGCCCTCCGCGTCCACCCGGATCGAGGGGTGCCCCGCCGCCGTCCCCGCGGTCATCAGCTCGATGCAGGAGCGCTTCAGCTCGGTCAGCTCGATCGCGCGGTACTGGTCGGCCCGCAGGCCCAGCGTCTGCGCGGCCACGCCGCTCGCCCCGAGCGCCTTCGCCGCGGCCAGCGACTGGTCGTACGCCTGCTGCTTCGCCTGGTAGCCCTTGAGCGCCACCGCGTACACCGCGGCCTTCCAGCGGTCGAGTGCCTCGACCCGCCGCACGGCCCCGTACACGATCGTCAGCGCCAGCATGCCGGAGAAGGTGGCGGACACGGTGACCGGCAGTGACGGATGGGCCTGCGAGCCGAACAGCTGGTACTCGTCGTACACCTTGGTGCTGTTGAAGTCGCTGTCGATCGTCGCCGGGTCGTTGCCGTTGCCGGTGACCGTGAAGTGGAAGTCCTTGTGCCCGATCTCCACCAGGATCCGGTCCACCTCGTTCTTCTTCTCCCCCAGGTGCAGGGTGTCCGCGAACTGGTGGTAGCTGTCCGTCGGCCCGTCCGGCACGTAGACGCCGGCCTGGGTGAGCCGGTAGTCCGGCGGCAGCACGATGCTGTCGTCCTTCCACACCACGGTGAGCCCGTGGTCCTTGACGTCGGTCGGCGGCGCCCCCTCCGGGATCACGATCGCCTTGCTGCCGGTCAGGGTCAGCGGTATCGGCGGCTCCACGTCGGTCACGTCGTAGTAGGCGGCGAACTTCGCGTAGTTGTCCTCGGTGACGTCCTGGTAGCTGCGGAACCCGTCGTCGTCGGGCTCGTCGTCCTCCAGCGGACGCAGCAGCGTGCGGTGCAGGCGGGACGGATGCACCGGCGCGACGAGCCCCGACAGCGCCTCGGTCTCGCCCTGGCCGAGCAGGGCGCGGTAGTAGGCCGCCGGCTCGGGCGTCGTGAACGAGAGCAGGTAGCGCCGCCCGTAGTTCATCAGGCGGGCCTCGTAAATCTTGTCGAGCCAGCGGTAGATGCCGTTGACGTGCCCCGTCCCGGCCTCGTTGTTGAAGCCCTGCAGCGAGGTCTCCTGGCGCTCGTTGAGCACGGTGAACGAGGTGCTCTGCCGGAACGAGTTGCGCACCGTCCGCGAGGCGGTCTCGGTCACGTTCTTCGCGTACTCCTGCGACTGGGAGTCCGTGCTCGACTTCGACGTGTCGAACGAAGCGCTCGCCGTCGCCGAGACCTGCACCGGCCCCCACTTCCCGCTCGCCGTCACCCCGACGTCCACCGCAGCGGACTGGCTGGACGTGTTCTGGGACTGCGCGGCCAACTGGAACCGCTCATCGGTCGTGACGCTGTTCGCCTCCTCCTGCTCGGAGAAGGTCTCGGTGGTGGTGGTCTGGCTGGTGCGCGCCAGCGTCCGGATGGTCCGTTCCCGTCGCTCCCCCTGCATGATCGTGACCAGGTCGGCGATCTCCCCCTGCTCGTAGCGCCGCAGTTCCTGCTCGACCAGCAGCAGGTCACCCACCGTGGGGGGCTTCATGGCGCCGCGCTCCAGCGGGACGCGGAACACCGCCGACCCGCCCACGGTCCCTGCGGGGGCCGCGGCGGCGGACGCGACCTGGCGCGCCTCACGGCTCGTCGAGACCTCGGCCGCCTTCTCCAGATCGATGATCGGGTGGTAGTCGTCGAACGTCGCGCCCGCCCACGTCTCGTGCGACCAGACCAGCGACACCCAGACCAGCAGCAGCACGTGGTAGACGCGCAGCGCGTCGACCAGGTAGTTCGTGGACACGTAGCGGTCACAGCCCAGGGTGGTCTGGGCGTAGAGCGACTCCCACAGCGACGCCTTGGCCGTCCTGATCTGCTCGAGCATGTCCACCGGCGGCGCCTGCTGCAGCAGCAGGGCCAGCAGCGGGAAGCTCTCCACGAAGTCGTCCCGCAGCGCGACCAGGTCGGCCCCGGGCGCCAGTCGCGCCCGCAGGAATTCCGCGATCGGCTCCAGCGCCCGCACGATCGGGTCGTCCGGGCCGACGAAGTCGGCGCTGGCAGCGAACTGCTCGGCGGTCTTCAGCTTGTCCTCGAAGTCGCCGGGGCCGAACAGCTCGGCGAGCAGGACGGGATCGTTCCTGCGGTCGCGGATCAGGCGGCTCTCGATGCGGTGCAGCAGCACCCGGTCGGCCCGGCGGGCGGCGACGAAGCGGAACAGTTCGGTGGTGAGTGGCATGGGATGCTCCTTGCCTAGGGGTGGAGTGGTGCCGGGGGGCCGTAGATCTTCCAGCCCGAGTCCGACCAGGTCGTGAGTTCAGCGACCCGATCGGAGTAGGAGGCCGCCTCGGCCGCGACCTCCGGGTATGGGGCCGCCAGTTCGACAGCGGTCGCCTGGGCGCTCAGCACGGTCTTCTTCTTGTCCTCGATCTCTGTCACCAGCGCCTCCGCGTCCGCCGACAGCGCCGGCATGTCCGGCGAGGTGCCGGGCGGATAGAGGGCCTCGTGGCGGGTGATCAGCACGTCGAGTTCGGTGACCCGCAGCCCCAGCGCGACCACGGCGGTCCGGGCCGCAGCCTCGGCGCCCCCGGAACCCGTGTCCGGCGCGTCCGGGTCGGACTGCGGCCCCAGCAGGTCCTCGATGCTCTCGTCCGGCTCGCTCACCGGTGGCAGCGCGTCGAGGAAGTCGCCGACCACGTTCGCCGGGGCCGGTAGCCCGAGGAGCTTGAGCAGCATGGGACGGGCCGTCGTGCCGAGCGGGTCCTTGCCCCCGATCGCGCTCGGGCTGTCGCGCATGAGCTGGAAGAAGATGATCACCAGCAGCTTCATCTCCGCGATCCGGGCATCCTTGTCGCGGGCCGTCTTCCCGGCCAGCACCTCGTCGTAGCGGGTCGCCTCGAACATCATCGGCTTCGGCGCCCGATCCGGGTTGGCGATGAAGAAGGCTCGCGCGAAGTTCCCGTACAGGTACACCGCGTGCTCCTCGGTCAGCCGACCGATGCCGGGGAACTGCACCACGTCGCCGAAGAGCTCGGCATTCACCGGACCCCCTTCGGGCCAGGCGACGGGAAGGTCGGCCTGCAGGTCGACCACGAAGAGGTCACCGTGCA
>JAGQUI010000314.1 GCA_020438595.1 Propionibacteriaceae bacterium
TGTGCCGCCACCCACTCGCCCAGGTCGGTGGTGGTGTTCCCCGGGGCCCAGGCCGGCGCGTCCGGCTGCCGCAACCCGAGCAGGACGCGTCCGGGCGTGCGGACGACCCAGCGGTCGTCGTCGAGCCCCGGCTCAGTGCCCCACAGCGCGGCGACGGCCACGGCGAGGTCGGGCCCGCCGTCCGCCACGGGCACGACGGCGACCTCGGCACGGCCGGCGAGCCCGCGGCCCAGCGCCGCACCGGCCTGCACCGGGTCGAGCCCGGCGATCCGGCCGGTGACCACGGCAACGCGCAGGGCGCTCACATCCCCGGTCCCGGGTACGGCGGCTGCTCGAAACCCTCGAACGCCGGCTCGGCGGGCAGCTCGTCGGGTTCCGCCATGCCGTCGGCGGCGTGCCGGTGCAGGACGTCGCGCAGGCGGACGGCCTCGTCCCTGAGCTGGTCGGCCCGGGTGGAGAGTTCGGTGAACCGGACGCCAAGGGCACGCTCGCGCGCATCGACCTCCGCCGCGTCCAGCCGGACCCGCTCGTAGGCGAGCCGGCGGCGGGCCGCCGCGACGTCCGCCAGGTCGGAGCGGGCCTCGTGCAGCGCGGCGAGCGCCCGCTGGTAGGCGAGCTCGGCCGCGACCTGCCCACCGGCGTCCGCCACGTCACCCTCCTCGGTTGAACTAGGATGTTGCAGTCATATTCGCACCGATCGAGGATCCGAAGTGGGACTGTTCCGCCCCTATGAGCGGCCCGAGGCCAGCGACGCCCAGCCAGAGTCGACCCCGGTCGTCATCCCGGACCCGTCGAAACCGGGCAAGAAGGATGCGCCGACCCCATCCCGTCGCGAGGCGGAGGCCGCGCGCAGGGAGCGGCTCAACCCGTCGCTGTCCAAGAAGGAGTCGCGCGCCCGTGAGCGCACGGCGAAGGCGAAGCTGCGTGACGAGCAGTTCACCAAGGCCGAATCGGTGCCCGGCAAGGTGCTGGTGCGGGACTTTGTGGACTCCCACCGTGGCGTGGCCCAGTGGTCGATGCCGATCCTGATGATCACGCTGGCGTTCTCGCTGCTGGTCAGCACGCTGAACACGAACGCGGCCGCGGTGGTGACGGCCTTCACCTACTCGATCTTCCTGCTGATCGCGGTCGACATCTTCCTGATGTGGCGCAAGTACCGCAAACTGCACGCCGAGCGGCTCCCGAACGTCCCGACGAAGGGGCTGCTCGCCTACATGCTGAACCGCGCGATCAACGTCCGCCGGCTGCGGATGCCCGCGCCGCGGGTCAAGCCCGGCGACAAGATCTGATGGGTTACTACTGGGCGGCCGCACCGGAGCCGTCCGAGGACGTCGCCGCCGACCTGGGCCTGGACCTCGAGTTCGACGACCAGGCCCGCGCGGAGGCGTGGCTCACCGCGAGCTACGCGGAGCTGGGCGAGGCCGGGGTGCACGCGGTGTCGCTCTACGAGAACGACCGGCTGGTCTACGGGCCGATGAGCCTGGAGGCCTGACCCACACCCGAGGAGGACGTCATGGAGCAGCGCAGACTCGGCCGGATCGGCCACGAGACGAGCGTGCTGGTCTACGGGGCTGCTGCGCTCGGCGAGGTCGCCCAGGACGTGGCGGACGCGTCGCTGCAGCAGGCGCTCGACGCCGGCATCAACCACCTCGACACTGCGGCGTCCTACGGGCACGCCGAGGAGGTGATGGGGCCGACGGTGGCGCGGGTGCGCGACCAGGTGTTCCTGGCGACCAAGTCGACCGAGCGCCGGGCCGAGGACGCCTGGCGGGAGCTCAACCGCTCGCTCGAACTGCTCCGCACCGACCACATCGACCTGTGGCAGGTGCACGCCGTGTGCAGCCTCGCCGAACTCGACGAGGTGTTCGCTCCGGGCGGCGCGATCGAGGCGTTCGTGCGCGCGAAGGACGAGGGCATCGCGAGCTGGATCGGCATCACCGGCCACACCGAACAGGCGCCCATCGTGCACACCGAGGCATTGCGCCGGCACGACTTCGACTCGGTGCTGACGCCGGTGAACTACCACCTGTACACCGCGGACGCCGAGTTCCGGGAGAACTTCGACACGCTGTACTCGTTGGTCCAGGACCGCGACGTGGCGCTGCGCACGATCAAGGCGATCGCCCGCAGGCCGTGGGTCGGGGAACACACGCTGGCCACCTGGTACGAGCCGTTCACGGAACCGGAGGACATCCGTGCGGCCCTGTCCTGGGTGCTCGGCACGTTTGGTGGCATCGCGGGCCTGGCGACCGCCGGCGAGACGACGCTGCTCGGCAAGGCGATCGCCGCCGAGGCCGACCGGATGGACGTCGCCGAGGCCGCGGGGCACCTGGCCCGGGTCACCGACTACGCGTCCATCTTCGTGTAGGCCGGATCCGGCTGGCCCTGCCAGCCGCTCCAAACCATCAAAGTGTCCCGTGGAAGCCGTCGTCGGCCTCTACGGGACACTTTGCGGCGGTACGGGGGTGGACCGAGTAAGGAACCGTCCCCAACCTGGTCCACACGCCTCCAACCCGATCCCTGAGGAGCCTCGCGAGGAACGAGTGAGGCGTCACGAAGGGCCGAGTGGACCGAGTAAGGAACCGTCCCCAACCTGGTCCGGCGTCAGGCGGGCTCGTCGTCCCAGGGCACGGGCGTGGTGCTTCCCGTCTCCCAGTCGCGGCGGAGCATGCCGTAGGCGATCGACGCCAGCGGCTCGCCGCCCTCGACCGGCCAGGCCTCGCGGTAGTGGGCCTCCTTCACCCAGCCGGAACGGACGAAGACGGTGCGCATGGCGATGTTGTCCTCACGGGTCTGGCCCTCGAAGCGGCGCAGGTCGGCGTAGGTCGCGAACACGTGGCTGGTGAGCGCACGCAGGGCCGCTTCGCCGAGGCCCCTGCCGCGATGCTCCTGCGCCAGTCGCAGGTCGAACAGGGGTGCGCCGCCGCCGGCGATGTCGTCGATGTCCTCGAGCACGGCGATACCGACCCGTTCCCCGTCCACCACGACCCAGTGCCCGGCCCGTTCCTCTGACCAGTAGTGGCCGTCCCGCACCCGGGCCCGCGCGTCTGCCTCGAGCACGCGCGAGCCGCCGTGGAACGGGAACGTGTTTCCCGTCAGGAAGGCGACGATCGCCTCACCGTCGGACTCGGGATCGAACGCGACGATGCGGGCCTCGGGCATGACCGGAGCCTAGCCGGACCGGTTCCCGCCGGGGCGGCGACGCTACCGGGTGAAGAACTCCGGGTTGTCCGGCACGGGACGCGGCCGCCCCTCGGCGTCGATCGCCACGTAGCGGAAGGTGGCCTGGGCCACGAAGTCGTGCTCGGGCTCCCACTCGTGGACCAGGCCCCGGGCCCAGACCTCGATCCGGATGTCCATGGACGTGCGGCCCACCCTCAACAGCTCGGCGTACGCGCAGATCGTGTCGCCCACCGACACCGGACGGTGGAACACCACGTCGCTCATCGTGATCGTGGCCGACCGCCCCATCGCCACCTCGCCGGCCATCAGCCCGGCCGCGACGTCCATCTGGGAGAGGATCCAGCCGCCGAAGATGTCACCCCACGGATTGGTGTCCCTGGGCATGGCGAGCGTCCGGAGCACCAGCATGCCCGCCGGGGCGCGCTTCCCGGACTGCGGTTCCGCCGGGGTCACGGCACCACGTGCCCGGCGGCCCGGTACAGCTCGTACCACTCCGGACGGGTCAGTTCGACGTCCGCGCCCTTCGCCGCCGCGGTGACCCGCTCCGGCGTGGTGGTGCCGAGCACCACCTGCATCCGCCCCGGGTGCCGGGTGATCCACGCGGTGGCGATCGCCTCCGGCTCCACCCCGTACCCGGCGGCGAGCCGGTCGATCACGGCGTTCAGCTCCGGATAGTCCGGGTTGCCGAGGAACACGCCGGTGAAGAACCCGGCCTG
>JAGQUI010000315.1 GCA_020438595.1 Propionibacteriaceae bacterium
CCTTCGGCAGCACCCGGCAGACCTCGATGGGTACTGCCACTACGTCCCCTCCCCCGTCACTTCCGCGATGTCCGCCGCGCCGAACGCCTGCGGCAGCACCTCCGTCATCGGCAAGATGCCGAGAGGGGTGTCCACCAGCAGGCCCGCGCCGCCGTGCTCCCAGAGCAGCTGCCGGCAGCGCCCGCACGGCATCAGCCGCTCCCCCAGCGCGTTCGCGCAGGAGAACGCCACCAGGCGCCCCCCTCCGCTCGCGACCAGTTCGGAGACCAGCCCGCACTCCGCGCACAGGGCCACCCCGTAGGCGGCGTTCTCCACGTTGCACCCGGTCACCACCCGGCCGTCGTCGACGAGCGCCGCCGCCCCGACCGGGAAGTGCGAGTACGGCGCGTAGGCCCGGCTGGTCAGCTCCCTGGCGCGGGCGCGCAGCGCCTCCCAGTCGATCGCGGCGCTAATCGGCCTCACCCTTCCGGTACACCTGCCCGTCCGCGGCGGGCATCCGCAGCCGCTGCGCGGAGAACGCCAGCACCAGCAGGGTGGCGACGTAGGGCGTCATGGACGTGAACTCGGGAGCGACCTCGGAGGTGATCGCGAACCAGGTCAGCACCGCGATCGCCACCCCGATCCGCCAGGCCCCGGCGAACCGCTTGCCCTGGCTGCGCCGGATCAGCTGGACGACGCCCCAGACCAGCAGCAGCAGGCCGATCGGCAGCAGGTAGGCGTGGATCACGTCGCCACGGCCGCGCAGCTGGATGGCGTCGGTGTAGCCGAACAGCATCGCGCCGGCCGCCAGCCCGCCGGGACGCCAGTTGCCGAAGATCATCGCGGCCAGGCCGATGTAGCCGCGGCCGCCGGTCTGGCCCTCGCGGTACAGGTTGGACGCGACCAGGACCAGGAACCCGCCGGCCAGGCCGGCCAGGCCGCCGGAGACCAGGACCGCGAGGAACTTGTACCGGATCACGTTCACGCCGAGCGTCTCCGCGGCCCAGGGCGCCTCGCCGCAGGAGCGCAGCCGCAGGCCGAACGACGTCCGCCAGAGCAGCCACCAGGTGCCCACCAGCAGCCCGACCGAGATCACCGTGAGCACGTTCAGGTTGGTCGTGAGCGCACGCAGGATGCCGGCCAGGTCGGCGACCAGCCAGATCCGGGACTGCTCGAGCTGCAGCAGCGGATCGCCCAGGCCGGGCACCGAGAGGAACGGCAACTGCTGCAGCGGCGGCGACTGGGTCGGGCCGCCGCCCTCCAGGCCGGTGAACGTCCGGACGGCGAGGTAGGCGCCGGCGCCGGCGCCGAGCAGGTTCACCGCGACGCCGGAGACGATGTGGTCGACCCCGAAGATCACGGTGGCGAGCGCGTGGATCCCGCCGCCGACCATGCCCATCAGCACGGCGCCGAGGATGCCCACCCACGGCCCGAAGTAGTAGCCGAAGAACGCGGCACCCCAGGTGCCGAGGATCATCATGCCCTCGAGGCCGATGTTCACCACGCCGGAGCGTTCCGACCACAGGCCGCCGAGGCCGGCGAGCGCCAGCGGCATGGCCAGGCCGATCGCCGCGGCGAGGGCTCCGGAGGAGTCGATGTCGTGGGCGCCGGTGAGCACCCGGACGGTGGCGATCACGAGCAGCGAGCCGCCCAGCAGGGCCGGCCAGTACCAGCGCGGCCGGCCGGTCGGGACGATCGACGCCTGCAGCGGCTGCGGCGTCGGCGGGGCCTGGGTGGTGCTCATGCCGTCGCCCCCTTCGGTTCGGGCGCGGGTCTGGCGTCCAGCTCACGGGCCACGCGGTTCTGCTCCATCCGCAGGCCGGCGCGACGCACGACCTCGTAGGCGATCACCACGGAGAGCACGATGATGCCCTGGATGATCAGGACGAGCCGGTCGGAGACGCCGGCACTGATCTGCAGGCCGTTGCTGAGCTGGTTCAGGTAGCCCCAGACCACGGCGGAGACGGCCATGCCCACCGGGTGGTTGCGGCCGAGCAGCGCGACGGAGATGCCGGCGAAGCCCAGCCCCGCCTGCACGGTGTCGCCGTAGGCGTAGTCCTGGCCGAACAGCAGCGGCATGCCCACCAGCCCGGCCACCGCGCCGGAGAGCACCATCGCCACGACGACCATCCGCTTGACGTTCACGCCGCTCGCGACGGCCGCGGTCTCGGACTGTCCGGTGGCCCGCAGGTCGAACCCGAACCGGGTCCGGGAGAGGATGAACCAGAACAGGATGCCGACCGCGATCGACAGGAAGACCAGGCCGTAGATCTCGCGCGAGGTGCCCAGCAGGCCCTCCAGGCTGATCCCGGGCACCCGCGAGTCCTCGGCGAGCACCTGGGTACTGGTCGCGTTCGAGCCCTCGATCTTCACGGCGGCGCCCTTGAGCATGTAGGCGACGAAGTAGGTGGCGATGTAGTTCAGCATGATCGTGCTGATCACCTCGGACACGCCCCGGCCCACCTTGAGCACGCCCGCGATCGCGGCCCAGAACGCGCCGGTCACCATCGCGACGATGATCGAGACGATGATGTTCAGCCAGCCGGGCAGGAAGTGCGCGCCGGCGAACACCGCGGCCATGAAGGACGCGATCCGGTACTGCCCGTCCACGCCGATGTTGAACAGGTTCATCTTGAACCCGATCGCCACCGCCACGGCCGACAGGTAGAGCACGGACGCCTCGTTGATGATGGCCACCACCTGACGGGGCAGCGGCGCCTTGAACAGCACCTGCCACACGGCCAGCACCGGGTCGCCGGCGGCCAGCAGGATCAGCGAGGTGAACACCAGCGCCACCACGATCGCCAGCGCCGGCGCAGCCAGGCCGAGGGCGAACTTGCGCACGTCGAATTTCATCGCGCTTCCTCCTCGCCGGCCGCACCGGTCATCGCCGCACCGAGTTCCTCGCGGGTCACGACATT
This sequence comes from Propionibacteriaceae bacterium, assembly GCA_020438595.1. The sequence goes on from JAGQUI010000315.1 coordinate 2,901, forward strand.
GGGATCGAACTCGCCGGAGAGCCGGCCCCGCAGGATCACCCGGATCGTGTCGGACAGGCCGACGAGCTCCTCGAGGTCCGCGGAGATCAGCAGCACGCCCATGCCGTCCCGGCGGGCGGCCTTGATCAGGTCCCAGATCGCGGCCTGCGCGCCGACGTCCACCCCTCGGGTGGGGTGGGCGGCCAGCAGGACGCGGGGCGCGTGGCTCATCTCGCGGCCGACGATCAGCTTCTGCTGGTTGCCGCCGGACAGTGACCCCGCGGTGACCAGGATGGACGGGGTGCGGACGTCGAACTCCTCGACCACCCGCTCCGTCTCGGCCTTCGCCGCCTTCGCGTCGATCAGGGCGCCCTTCACGTTCGGCACCTGGGTCTGGTGGCCGAGGATCATGTTCTCCCACAGCGGCGCCTCGAGCAGCAGCCCGTGGCGGTGCCGGTCCTCGGGGATGTAGCCGACGCCGGCCTCACGGATCTCCCGCACCCCGGCCTCGGTGATGTCGGCCTCCCCGAGCAGCACCCGGCCCGCGGTGGGTCGGCGCATGCCCATCACGACCTCGACCAGTTCGGCCTGGCCGTTGCCCTCGACGCCGGCGATGCCGACGACCTCGCCGGCGTGGATGACCAGGTCGATCCCGTCCAGGACCTTGCGCGCCGTGCCCTGCCCCGCGAGGTCGATGCCCTGCAGGACCAGGCGCGGCTCGTCGGTGACGGTCGACTCCTCGGTCTGCGGGGACGGGAGCTCCGAGCCGACCATCAGTTCGGCCAGCTGTCGCGCCGTGACGTCCTTCGGGTCCACGGCTGCCACCGTGGTGCCGCGGCGGATCACGGTGATGTCGTCGGCGACCGAGAGCACCTCGTCCAGCTTGTGCGAGATGAAGATGACGGTGAGCCCCTCGGACTTGAGTTCCCGCAGGTGCTCGAACAGCTCGGTGACCTCCTGGGGCACGAGCACGGCCGTG